>JBHEKO010000531.1:0-3627 GCA_041859475.1 Candidatus Hydrogenedentales bacterium | reverse complement strand
GGAGGCGATGAAAGAACCGCCGCAACGACACGACAATCCTTTGTTCCGCAACAGTACCTGCGATGTGCTGATGCCGCTCTTGACGCGCGACGCGGTCCGCGCGCGAGATGGAGCGAGACGAGTCTTCGAGCAACGGAATTTCAGTCACGAAGCGCTGTTGGGATTGGGAGAGGCGTATGCATTCGCGATACCCTCGGCAAGCGGTGCGAATTCGTCGAATCGGCGAGCGGAGCGTCGACTGCTGGCAATCTATCAGTTGGCGGATCTTGGCGATGACAAGCACGCCATCGCGCGCTATGAATCGCTGGCGAATATGCGTCGAACGTTGACTCGCTCCAGCAAGAGATTCGTGGACCGCCCGCACGTGTTGGCCAAGGAATTCTTGACATCCCTACAAGGACAGCATGCCGCGCTGCATGTTGTTCAGTGTTCCAAGGATGAGGTCCCTTCACTTCAAGATCGCGCGGATTGGATTCAAGCCAGAGTCGCCGCTGAAAATGAGCGAGTGTTGGATTCCATCCACCTATACAGCATCGGCAACCGCTTCATTAAGGACGTGGAAGAACAGGCGAGTCCGTGGCGAGACATGAAATCGATCCAAGACTCGCTTCGCCCGCGACAAGTAGCCGTGGAGTTCTTGCGAGGCAGGACCATCGACTACGGTAACCAAAGTCAGGGCTACCGAATGACGCCCTTGATCTACGGCGCTTGGGTGCTGCGAAAGGACTCGGACCCGAGGTTCATCCAGCTCGGTTCCGCCGAAGGAATTGAGCGTCAACTGTTTGACGTCCGTCAACGGTTGCGCGACTCGCCGCGCACCTGGAAAGACAAAGAGCAGGTGAAAGAACTCGAGTCGGCTCTACGACGACTCGGCGAAGCGGTGCTGGACCCGCTGCAAATCGATTTTTCCCAAGTCGACGAGTTGACCGTGGCGCCTGATGGAGAACTCTGGCTCTTGCCATGGTGCGCCTTGCGGCTGCAAGATCAACGTTTTCTGGCCGAGGCCTGCGCGGTGACTCAACGCTTCACTCTGGGAGATCATGGCGAGCAGACAATACCCGATAAGGCTTCATTCGGCCCCCCAGCGATCTTCGCCAACCCGAACTGTGACGCATTGCCCCAAACCATTCGGCGGCAAGAGCAGGAACTCACGGGAGCGACGTACGAAGACTTTGTACAAGTGCCCCTGAGAAACGCGGAGCTCGGATTCGAGCCTTTTACCGACTTGCCAGCGAGCGACGCGGAGGCGGCGGCCGTTCAGCCGATCCTTGCAACACTTACTGGTCGAGAACCGCAGGTATATACACGAGACCAAGCGATCGAAGCCATGGTCAAGCGTTTGGAGGCGCCTGAGTATCTGATGTTCTCCTCGCACGGATATTTTCTGTCTTCCCCTCGAGCCGGCAGCTCAAATCAGCGAGTCGGAATCGACGTGTCTTTTCCCTTGGTGCGAGGGGGCATCGTCCTTGCCGGCGCAAATCACTGCCATGAGTGGGGCGAGGCGCGTGGGTGCGATGGAGTTCTCACGTCGCAGGAAGTCGCGTTCCTCAACTTGCGTCATACACGGCTTGTCACATTGAGTGGTTGCGATACGGGACTAGGAGATCTTCCTTATGGCGAAGGGGTCGCGGGCCTGCGACAAGCATTCTTCCTGGCGGGCGCCCAAAATGTGCTGGCGTCCCTCTGGAGCGTCGACGACCGCTCAACGGCCGAACTGATGGCTCGCATGTTCCAAAACATGGCCGCCGGCCAGAATCTCGGTGAATCGCTCCGCGCGGCTCAACGCGAACAGATCTCTTATCGCAAGAATCGCTATGGCGATACGCATCCGTTTTTCTGGGCAGCCTGGACATTGACCTCCCGCTAGACCCAAAACAAGCTTATGCCTGCCGTGATTTTCGACGCCGCGGCGCTCGAACCCGACGCGCAGACCCGTAGCCCAGCGAACCGATATCGGTGGCGAGCTGGTCGTTCGGGTTGTCGGTGTGTCATAGTCGATGGTTTCTTGGGTCAGGCGTTAATCGAGATACCGGAGCATCCAGACCCCGGCTTCACATAAGTCGCGTCAACATTGCAGTGACACGATTCGGTCGAGCAGACGGAAGAGCACGGAGTGCCACGGATTCCACGAGAGCAGGCGGAAGACTAAACGTCTTCCGGTCTTCACAATCTGGCAAGGTACTAGCATGACCGCGTGCAGGAATGTATCGAATTCCATTCGCAGCAACGTGCGCTTTTCTTTCTCATGCTTCTCCTTCCACCGCGCATCGACCGGTGTCAACAGTGCCCACCAGGCCTTCATACTCCATGCCAGCGCGGCCATAACCATGTACGCTCCGTTGCTCACCATGCATCCCAGCGGCATGTTCGTGGCATGAACTCCTCCTTTGAGTTGCCCGATGAGATTCTCTTGATTGCAACGCGAGTTGGCCTCGAACACGATCTCTTCCCGCGTTACCGAGGTGATGTTCGTGATATAGAATAAGTAGCGGATCTCGTCGAACAGTTGGCGTTGTTCGCCCATGCCCTTCGCTCGCGTCAGATTCTTACGCACCACGACGATACGGTAAGTCTGCTTGCACGCTCCTGGTTGGTAATCGAACTCAGCGACATCCTCGTCCACCAGTTGAATGTCTTCGAAACCGCGTGCTTCGACGATCGGCTGCTTGAAGTTCTCGGGACGCTTTCGGGTAGTGGTCGCCACCTGGTACTTGGCTGGACGTTTCAGCTTTCTCCAAGCAGATTCGGCCAAGTTGTCGGCGATGTCGTCGAGCTTGTTGCTCGCGTCCATGCCAAACACGAATTTGACGCCCTGAGAGTTCCAGCCGTCTAGGAACTTGGTCTGCGAGAAGTCGGTATCGCCGCGCAACAGAACTTCGCGGAACCCGGCGTCCTTGCAGAGCTTTACCGCGCGATCCAAATACTCGGCTGCGTCTGTGTGCGAGGGAACGTTCCCCGGACGATTGATCAGGAACAACGGCTCGCTCGTATTCGCGAGAGAGACCACAAGCGGATGATAACCCCAGACTTTTTTATACGAGTACTCCATGCCCAGCTTGCACTCTCCCAACGTCTCGCACACAGTGCCGTCCGCGTCGATTACCGCGCGATCAAAAAACTCCTGCGGTTGCTGTCGCCACACTTTCACACGCGTGTCGTTGAACACTGCTTGTAACTCATCCACCTCTTCGGCAACGAAGCGGCGGCAGAAGTCGCCAGCCGTGGTGGGGTCCGGGATTCGTTCAGCGCCTAACGCGTCGAGATAGACCTCGTCGTTACGTAGTCGTTCAAGATGCTCTAGCCGCCTGTTTCCCGCTAGCACGTTGAACGCGATGTTCAGTACGTGATCGGACTCTTGATAGGGGCGATGCAATTTAAGAACAGAAATGCGTTTGTCGATCGCGTCGACCAAGCCAAGGCGACGCACCATCAAATGCATCGCCCCAATGCCACCTGCCGCTAACCCGTTGCCTCGACCCGACACTTCGTACTCAACGTTGCTAGCAGTGAATGCCGGTTTCTCCTGAGGCGCCATGTCTCGTTGACGAAGACGAGCCTCGATCCGACGCTTGCGTTTCTGGAGTTCGCGCGCGATACTGGCCTTCACTTGAAAACCTCCGTGTGCCT
>JBHEKO010000528.1:0-13212 GCA_041859475.1 Candidatus Hydrogenedentales bacterium | reverse complement strand
CCGTTTCTCGGATGGGGTGAGCGTATCTCCATAGGCGAGGGTGATGTTCTCGAGAGCCACCTTTCGGACACGGGGCACAATGGCGTACGCGACGCGCCCCGCCCAGCGGCCCAAGAAGCCGCAAACGGGGAGTGGCAGCCGGGCGGTAATTCGAGCGAAGGTGATCGACGATGTCGTCAGGAGCCATTCCACGGCAACGTTTCGGCGCGATGCCATGCGTGCGTCAGTCCTTCAGGGTGATGGTCCGGCCGACCGCGGGGATGTGTTTGCGAAAGACGCTCGCGGTATTTTCGTGCATCCACGAAACGGCTTCCGCATCGCCGTGAACGAAGACGATGTTCTTGGGTGTTACGTGATCGACCAAGCGGCACAGATCCTCTCGTGTGGCGTGGGCGCTGAAACTGAAGCTCTGCCGGTTCCCAAGCTTCACGGGCACGGGCGGCCCATTCAATTCGAACGCCAGCCGGTCGCCCTTTTCGGCGTGCAGCAGCTTGTACCCCAAGGTATCGGGGTCCAAGTAGCCCACAAAGAAGATGCCGTGCTTGGAGTGCCCCGCCATCTCCATTGCGATTAGCGAGGAGGGCGTGTTCTCGATCATCATCCCCGAAGTGGCTACGATGATGCCGGGGGAGCCGAGCAACTGTCTGCGGACATCGCGCTCCCACACGTCGCCAATGCGCTTATAGCCCCCCAATGGCCGAAGCGTCGTGTCCGGGCGGAGGTAGTGCGAATACTTGTCGTAGACTTCATACACGGCACGGCCTAGCCCAGAGGCGTACACGGGCACGTCCGGCACCAAGGCCGTTTCCTGAAGCCGGGATATGATGTTCAACAATTCCTGAGTGCGGCCCAATGCGAAGGACGGGACGAGGACAGTACCCCCGCCTTCGACAACTTTGCGGATCTCCTCCGCGAAACGCTCGACTTCTCCTTCAAACGAAATGGAATGCCCATTCTCATGAGTGCCGCGCGTGCTCTCGATAATCAACGTATCCACGGCGATGGACTCGTCCAGCAGGGTGAGCCCGTCCATCAGTTCCTGTTGAGCCATGCACACGTCACCCGTGTAGAAGATGGTATGTTCCCCGGCTCGCAACAAGACGCAGGCGCCGCCCAGCACATGCCCCGAGTGATGCAGGCTGGCGCGAAACGGACTTTTCGGCCCCAGGTCGAATTCCTGATTGAGGCCAAGTCCGTAGGAGCGGCGAATGGCATATTCGACATCGCTGTGCCCATACAACGGATACTCGAGAATGCCGCGCTCAATCGCAATCGTGGTCATTACCGACACGCTGTTGTGCAGCATTCGATCCATGATATTGACGGTCGGCTGCGTTGCGTAGCAGTAAGCGGAAGGAAACTCCTTGAGCAGGTATGGCACGGCGCCACAATGGTCGATGTGAGCGTGGGAGACGATCACCGCCTCGGGGGCCTTTTGAAGAATCGAAAAATCCGGCAGCGCCTCCAAGCCTTCTTTCTTGGGATGCATGCCGCAGTCGAGCAATATCGTCTGGCCGCCGGCGGCAATCGCATAGCTGTTGGCTCCAATTTCCGAGCCGCTTCCGATTGCCGTAAAAGTAACCGTACTCAAGATGTGCTCCAATAAAGTCGCGGTAGCGTAGAGTCCAATACCGGTCGATACAACGAATTGGCCAGTCCTGTTTCGAAGAAACGCGGCAGTAAAGACCGGCTGGCAAGGCGGGCATCATACCTGAGCAAGTCGCGTGTAACAACCCTGCGGCGGTCGACGGGGTGCGTCAGGTGTTGGGAACCCCGCCCTTGCTTTCTTCCCAGCGGATGATTCGCAGGACCGAATCGGCGTCGGTTGCCGCGCGCAATTGCTCTCGCAGTTTGGCGTTCTGAAACAGATATGCAATTCCTGCAAGCGTGGCGACTTGCCCTTGATAGTTCCGGCGGGGCGTAATCAAGAGGATGACCACTTTCGCGGAAAGACCATCCAGCGTATCGAACGAAATGCCCTCGGGAGATATCCCAATGGCTGCGATGGTGTCCTCAAGGCGGTCCGTAGCCCCATGCGGGATTGCCACGCCGTGCTCCATCCCCGTGCTTGCCTGATCCTCGCGTTCGCGAATAACCTCGAGAATATGATCGCGCATCGAGAAGGGAATCTCGTGTGCGTCGACCAGGACGTCTACGAGCTCTTCAATGGCTTCTTGCTTGGTGCTAGCCTGAAGATGAATTTTGACAACGTCTTCGTGCAGAAGTTCGCCCAGGCGCATTATACGGATACTCCCGCCTCTTCTTCCGCCGCCTTGATGTCCGCCATTTTCTTCTTGATTCGCTTCAACCGGAACGTATCCTCGCGTTCGCGTTCATCGAGCACGCGCGCAATCGTACGCATTTCGTCGCGAAGTTTCGGCAACAGATACTCGGTAAGCGCGTTGATGCGCCTGCTCACCGTCCGCACTTCTTCGCCGATAATCTGGAGGTTCTGCTCTTTGGGCGCGCACACCAGCAGGTGTTCAAGCATCTTTTCGCATGATTCCGAGGCCTCGACAATCACGGAGGATGTGTCGAGCAGACCCAATCCGCGTTCCTGAGGCGTCCGAACCACGTTGGTCTGGTCGATGCCGCCGAGGCGGAGGCCCCAGACCTTCTCCGTATTGACGGACAGTTGCACGGCCCGGCGCCCGGCGTATCCCGCGCTGTAGACTTCGGGAGTCCCGCGCACGGCACGAGCCATGGCAACCGAGGCAACCGCGGCGCGCCCGCGCGTGTGGAGCTGTTTGCGCAACGCGCGCAGTTCGCGTGCTCGGGCGATCAGCTCCTTGAGCAGCGCCTCGCGCTTGCCCTCAAGCAACGCCACGCCGCCCGCGGCCAGCTTGATCTGGGCTTTGCGCGCCAGCAAGTTCATACGCGTTGGGGATACGTTGTCAAGGCTCATGCGTTTCGAAGTCCCTTTTCTACAGGCAAATCAAACTTGTTCCGCGCACTTAGGCGGTGGCGTCCACATTCTTCGGATAGTACTGTTCGATGAAATCGCGCGACACGCGGGTAAGCTCTTCCTTGGGGATGAAGCCCAAGAGTTCCCAACCCAGCGACAAGGTTTCTTCGATGGTGCGCCGCGTCTCTCGCTGGCCAATCATACGCGCTTCGAATTGGTTGGCGAAACGCAAGTACTTCTTGTCCATTTCGCTGAGCGCATCTTCGCCGACGATGGCCATGAGCTTGCGAACGTCGCAGCCTTGGGCATAGCACGAATAGAGCTGGTTCGCGAGGGCGCGGTGGTCTTTACGCGTGCGGCCTTCGCCGATACCGTTGTTCATCAGGCGCGACAAGCACGGCAGCAAGTCCACCGGGGGAAAGACGCCTTGGCGGTGAAGCGCGCGCGACAACACGATCTGACCTTCCGTGATATACCCGGTCAAGTCGGGGATGGGATGCGTCATATCGTCGTCGGGCATGGTCAGCATCGGCACTTGGGTCACCGAGCCTTTTTTCCCGCGGATACGTCCGGCACGTTCATAAATCGTCGACAAGTCGGTGTACATGTAGCCGGGATAGCCGCGGCGTCCGGGGATTTCTTCGCGCGCGCTCGAAATCTGGCGCAGCGCCTCGCAGTAGCTGGTCATGTCCGTCAGCACGACGAGTACTTGGTAGTCGTGTTCGAACGCCAGGTATTCCGCAACAGTCAGGGCGCAACGCGGCGTGAAGATACGCTCGATGGCGGGGTCGCTGGCTTTGTTGATAAACGAGACCACGCGCGACCCCTGTCCGCCTTCCTGGAAAGACCGGAGGAAATAGCCGACTTCGCGTTCGGTAAGACCCATGGCCCCGAACACTACTACGAATTCTTCGCTGTCGCCCTTCGTGGAGGACTGCTGGACAATCATGTTCGCGACTTCGTTTGCGGGAAGGCCTGCACCGAAGAAGATCGGGAGCTTCTGGCCGCGCACGAGCGTGTTGAACCCGTCGATGGTCGAGATACCCGTCTCGATGAAGTCGTTTGGTTTATCGCGGGATACGGGGTTAATGGCCGTACCGCCGATGTCGAGCTCCTTGTCGGCAATCACGGGGGGCAGACCGTCGATGGGATCGCCCGTGCCGTTGAAGGAGCGGCCAATCAAGTCCTTGGCGACGCCGACGCGGGCGGATTCCTTTTTCAAGGAAACGGAAACGCGTTTGACGTCGAGGCCCTGGGTGCCCTGCAACACCTGGACCACTGCATGCTTCTTGCTGACTTCCAAGACCTGGCCTTGGCGCGACGATCCGTCTTCCATGACCAAGTCGAGAATGGCGCCGGTTGGAAAGCGCCCGCCGTTGCCCAGGAACACCAAGGGTCCCGAGATGTAATTGAGATCCCAAAACTCCTGGTGGAGCATATTGGGGTTGCTTGCAGGACTCTTCGTCGTCGTTTCCATGCCTCGTTATCCTTTTTTGGACGTAAGATCGGCGAGGGCGTGCCTCATCTCTTCAAGTACGACTTTCTGGCGCGCCACGGATTTCTCGTTTGGCTCTTCGCGCAACCGGGCGATCTTTTCGCGGACCGGCAATTCCAGCACTCGGTTCAACGTCACCCCTTGCTCGATTACGTGCTTGGCCGATTCGGCAAACTCGATGAGCGCTTCCATCAAGGCTCCCGCCTTGTCGAGCGAACAGTGGGCGTCATCGTCCGAGAATGCGTTTTGCTGCAAGAACACTTCGCGAATCATGCGCGCGACTTCGAGGATCAGGCGTTCCTGATCTTGAAGGGCGTCCGGACCCACGAGTTGGACCACTTCCTGAAGTTCGCCGTCGCGTTGGAGCAGCGTTTGAATCCCCTGGCGGAGCTTCATCCAATTCTTCGGGGCATTGGCCTCGAACCAAGGATCGAGCTCTTTGAAGTAGAGGGAGTAGCTGCGATTCCAGTTCACCGACGGATAGTGACGCCGATAGGCGAGCGATGCGTCCAGCGACCACAACGCGCCTGCGACGCGTTGCGACGTCTGCGTGACGGGCTCGGACATATCGCCACCGGGAGGCGACACCGCGCCCACGATGGTCAGCGACCCATGGCGTGGGTGGTCGCCGCCGGCATCGGAGCCAATGCACATGACGCGACCGGTGCGTTCGTAGAATTCCGAGATACGCGCGGCGAGGTACGTGGGATAGCCTTCTTCGCCGGGCATTTCTTCCAGTCGCGAGGAAATTTCGCGCAACGCCTCCGCCCAGCGCGACGTACTGTCGGCCATGAGAGCCACGTCGTAGCCCATATCGCGGTAGTACTCGGCCAGCGTGATCCCTGTGTAGACCGATGCGTCGCGGGCGGCCACGGGCATGTTGGATGTGTTCACAACCAGCACCGTGCGGTTCATAAGGGAGTCGCCGGTCTTCGGGTCCTTCAGGTGCGGGAACTCGTCCAACACGTCGGCCATTTCATTGCCGCGCTCGCCGCAACCTACATAGATGATGATGTCGGCATTGCAGTATTTGGAGAGCGTCTGTTCCACGACGGTCTTGCCGGTACCGAACCCGCCGGGAACGATGGCGGAGCCGCCCAAGGCGATGGGGAACAAGGTGTCGAGGACGCGCTGGCCCGTCAGGAAAGGCCGGTCGCACGGCTCCTTCTTGAACACGGGCCGCGGCCGTTTCACGGGCCAGTAGTGCATCATGGAGAGCTTGGTGCCGTCGTCCAAGGTAACGACCGTGTCTTCGACCGTGTACTCGCCGGCGGCCACGATGTCCTTGATGACGCCGGACTTGCCGGGCGGGACGAGGACGCGGTGTTCGATGGTGTTGGTTTCGGGGACCGTGCCCAGAATATCGCCCGCCTTGACCTGCTGGCCGACGGAAACCTTCGGTGTAAAAGACCACTTCTTCGTGCGGTTCAGCGCGACCGCGGTCAGCCCGCGCTCGATGAAGTTGCCGGACTGCTGCTGCAAGGTAATCAGGGGCCGCTGAATCCCGTCGAAGGTCGAGCTGAGGAGTCCCGGTCCCAATTCGACAGACAGGGGCCGGCCCGTAGGCACGACGGGCTCACCCAGGTACATGCCCTGAGTGTCCTCGAAGACCTGCGCAAAGATAGTGTCTTTGTCGATACGGATAACCTCACCCATGAGGCCCATCTTACCGACGCGCAAAATCTCGCCCATGGCCACTCCGAGCATTCCGCTGGCCGATACCATCGGCCCCGAAATGCGCGTTAGCGACCCAACCTGCGTTTGTTCCGTTGCGGGCATGTCGTCACTCCAGTCTGATTTCATAGCCTATCGCCGGGCGAAGCACGGCATTCAAATAGGCGTCCACATCCGATTCTTCTTCTTCAAAGCCGGGACAATAGACAACAAGCGGGCCGCCCTTACGGCGTTTCATCCGCTCTATAAACCATTCGGAAAAGCCGTTTCGCAGGTCTTCCTGTACGACCACAACGCTCACGTCGCTCTCCAGAAGCGCGTCGAGCGTCTGCTCCGCGGCTTGGGCATCCGCCACGGCTTGTACGGGCAATCCCGCCAAGGTCAGCTTGAGAGCCAGGGGGCCGTTGGCCAATGCCGCCACACTAGGCATAAACAACCTCCTCGCGGATGCGGCTTCGAGGCAGTTTGCTGGCCTCGCCACGCGCGATGAGCCGCAGATTCACGACTTCGTTGTACTTCAACCACGTGAAATGCATCAGCACCGCTATGCTCATTACATGAACGCGCGACTCGCGCTTGAGATGGTGAATCAACAGCGAATCGAACAACCGCTCCAGAGGAGAAAACCGCAAAGTCTGAATGAACATAAAGAACTTGTCGGACAACTCCTTGTACACCGTGCCGCTCAGCAGTTCCGCTGCGTGCTGTGGATCGCGGGCGTTCGCCATGCTTTGCAGCGTGCCGGGGCGAAGAAGGCCATGCGGTAGCAATTGCTCTGCCAGCGCCTCGGGGCTCATCCCGGGATCGCGCAACTGGAAAATGGTGCGCATGTTGATCCGGTCGATTTCCATCTGCAACGCCTTGCGAAGAATCTTGGCATCCTCGTCATCGGCGGCGCTTAATTCTTTCACGCTTGTCACGAAATAGTCGCGGTCGAGCCGCTCTTCGAGAAGGGCCACGTCATTCGTCGCTTGATACGCAGGCAACGCCTCTTCTAGAACCGCGCAGAGCCCCGGTTTCCAAGCAACCAACGCCCCAATCAGGGACTCCATCGTCTCGTGGTCGAGAAAGGACTTTTGGAGCGCAACGGTCATGCTTGGGCCCGGCATCAGGCCGATGGATGCCGTGGCTGCGTCCAAGTTGTGGCGCCTGGCGCGAAGCAGCGATTTGACGGCGATAAGATCCCAGCGCGACAAGAAGACTTGCGTCAACTCGCGCAGGCGTCCTTGCGTCAATCCAAACAGAGTGTTGAACGTTGCCACGAGATTCCGCGTAACCGCCTCTTCGACGGCATCGGCCCCGTGATAACGCGTCAAGGCCTCGGCCATTTCCTGTTGGTACGTCCCGGAAAGCAGGGCGTCCGCCATGCGCGCCGCATCGCCCAAATCGAGTAGATTCTCGAATTCGGCCCGCGGCAACAGACGGCTCCGCATCCCGCAGATGCGCGAGTTCATGTACGGTGCCAGCGCGTCCGTGTTTTCCATCAGTGCCCCACCTTAACGCCAAACAACGTATCCAGACATATCCGGCGCGCTTCGTTCTGGACCTTGGCGAACCGAGCCGAGAGCGAATTCGTAACTCGATACGTGCGCTCCGCGTCTTGAAAGGCTATGCCGTCCACAAGATCCGGATCGGGCTGCACGGTCAAACCAGTCACCGCTTGCTTCTGAAGCCATGCGCGGCAGAGTTCCGCGTGCGCGGGCGGGGCGAGAATCGTCCCGTTTGTGGGCGCGTAGTCGACCAACTCTGCCAGCAATCCCTCCAAAATGCCCGGAAACCGTTCTCCCATGGCCAAGCGATGGAGCTCCACTCCTACCGAAACCAGGACCTCGTCGGCCACGGCATGTTCCATGGTCAGGGTCTCGTTTTCCGCGGCGCGAAGCGCTAGCTCCAGCGCACGCTTTGCATGGCGCTCGGCCTCTGCGTGCGCCTGCTCCAACGCGTGCACACGACGGCTCTCCGCCTTGGACTTCGCATCCGCGATAATGGCGTCCGCCTTCTGGCGCGCGACGGCAAGGTGTTCCTCGCACTGCTGCGCCACCTGGCGGGCCATGGTATCAAGCAAGGCTTGTTGCATGGGATGTAATGCTAGATCTTCATCAGGAGCATGATGGCGATAACGAAGCCGAACACGACGATCGTTTCGGGAATTGCGTACAGAAGCAGCACGTTACCGAACAATTCCGGCTTCTCCGTGATGGCTCCCGTGCCGCCCGCGCCGACCGATGCCTGTGCACGCCCTGTGCCGAGACCTGCGCCCGCGATGGCAATACCGGCGCCGATGGCCAAACCCAATGCGCGCAAACCGTAGCCCGTGCTACCGGCTTGACGATCTTTCTCGATTACCGTGGTTGCCTCATCGGCTTCCGCACCCGCTTCTTGCGCGTGTGCCGGAATGAATATCGGGCCCACTGCCAACACCAGAATCATCGCGGCCATCGCGGCCAGCGCGACCTTAATTCCGCTCCTATGCTTCAGAACCGTTACCATAGTGCCTCCTTCTTGAACGGTTGATAACCTCTACCTTCGGGTCTGTAAAACTTGGGCAAGAACTCAACGTAATTCAGACGCAACGAGTGTATCGTCGGGCTGAACAGGCTAAGACAGATGTTGAACGTGTGGATGAGCAAGGCCAAGGGCAGACCAATCAGCAGCCCCGCGCCCGCACCCAGTTGATTGGCAAGGTCTGCAATTAGGACGCCCGCAAGTCCCAGGGCCATAAGACGACAATAGGAAAGCACGTTGCCCACGAGGGAAACGACTTCAAGCGCAAGCACCGGGGCCATCGCCCCTGCCGCCCAAACGAGAATCCCCAGGAAAGCTACGATAAGTGCGACGGCAATTGCCGTGAAGATCGGCGCCGTAAACGGCCACACACCAAAGAACTGCATCGAGAAAACGCCGATTCCGATGAGGCCCAGCAACAGCGCGAGCTTCTCGGCGGCATGCTTTACATGATGATGGGTATAGTCGGCCCAGATTCCGAGCACCAACGCCAGAGGGATGTGCACGGCCCCGAACGCAATTGCCAGCAGCATGAGCGTGATGACGTCATGGCTCCGACGAAAGTAAACCGGCATGTGCAGATAGTGCTCTCCGAAATTGCCGAAAAGCTCCCCATCTAGAACGCCGAAGACGGCACTGGAAGCGGCCATCCAATAGGCCACCGTGCCGACATTGTCGATGATTTCTATGTGCCCTGCCTTACGCTTCAGGAAGTAAGCCAGCGCGGCAATAACGGCGGCATACCCGATATCGCCCAGAATAAACCCATAGAAGAGCACGAAGGCGATAGCGACGAGGCCCGTGGGGTCCACAGTGCCATAGGTGGGCGGTTTGAAAATCATAAGCAACGTCTCGAACGGCTTCAGCAATCGGTGATTCCGCAAGAGCGTCGGTATGCTGTGGAGTTCTATCTTGTCGATGGGCAGATGAGTGATAAGCACCTTGCCCGGAAACTTGTTTTCGATGCGCGCCGTGAGTGTTCCGACCATGTCGCCGGGCGCCCATCCGTGGATAACCCCGACCATCGCGCTTTGGGCAAAGCTTCCCATGGACACCAACTGGGCAATCTCGTCGGAGATCTTCGCTTCGTACGCCATCAACTCGGCGCCAATCTCTTTGGAGTAGTCGAATAACCGGGAAGCCAGCTCTTGCCCGCTTGCCTTGTGCTTGGCAATGGCCAAATCAAGCTTCTGAATCACTTCCTGGATGGTCGCTCCGCGAAGATCCTTCTCCGGCATTTCCACGGGAGCAATGAGCTCTTCCTTGAAGATGCGGGCCACAATATCGTTCCGCGACTGCGGGTACGTGATTACGCCCGCCACGACGTTTCGTGCCACTTTGTGGTGGAAAAGCCGGGAATCGGCCCCGACCTCCCCCTTGCGGCGTTCTTCGAGACGTTCCAACGCCTTGGTAACGTCCCCCTTGAGCACGAACGCACGCGCGTCTTTTCCCAGCTCGACCGGGCGGCCGCCCAGAAGCGGGGCTATCGTCTCCAGGGTCTTCTTGAAACTGGAGAGGACCTCCAGATTGTCCTGCACATTCAAACGCCGGCGCGTGAGCGCGCGCAGTTCGCGCACCCAGCCTCGGGACAGCTCTTCTAACTCGCTGCTGGTCTTTGACTTAAGGCTATTTCCAGCCGCGGCGATGTATTGCGGATGCGGCTTCGCGGACAGCAAAGGAACCACTTCATTCAACGTACGATGCACGGCTTCCAGGGCATCCGATTTCTGCTGCTGCGACGGAGATAGAGCGACACGCTTCAAGAAACCGGGGGCCGAGTCAAGCGCCAACGGCACCTCTTCGACGTGTAGAAGCCCCTGGTCCTGTAAAAAGCCGACTACTTCGGGCATTGCATCCCGCATGCAGACAATTTCGAGGCGTTCCATTTTGGCGATCATCGAGAGTCCTCGGCTCTGGACCCCGTGCGAGGGAGCACGAGCCCGAATGCGTGACGTACCGCAATGCGAGCATTGGCTTGCGCTTCTTGGCGCATATGCTCAAGCTTGTCTTGTGCCTTCTTGGCGCGCTGGAGGCGTTCCGCCTCGCGCTTGCTTTCTGCCTCGCGCTGAATGCGCGTGATTTCCGCCGACAACGAGGCCGCGGACTCTTCGGCGATACGCGCCGCTTCGATGCGCGCCGCTTTGAGTATAGCCTCCGCTTGGCCTTCAGCTTCTTCTTGCTTGGCCAGCAACCATTGCTCGTGTTGCGCTATCGCCGGTAAGGCAGAACTAGCGCTTGCCGCTGATTTTTCCACGACTCTCCAAAAAAGTTGCCGTCAACG
This sequence comes from Candidatus Hydrogenedentales bacterium, assembly GCA_041859475.1. Lineage (GTDB taxonomy): Bacteria > Hydrogenedentota > Hydrogenedentia > Hydrogenedentales > SLHB01 > JAIBAQ01. The sequence continues at coordinate 2,352 of JBHEKO010000528.1, read as the reverse complement.
TGGGAGCTAGTCCCAGCCCGGCAAACCCCGCGCAGCGTCTAGACCAAGAAACACTGCCAACACTTCTTCCCGAGTGCCCGCTTCAAGTGGGGAAGTGTGCCAAATCCCTGAGGCTCGTGTCAAGTTTCGTACATACTTTCCGTTAGGTCGCCATGCAGACTGGACACCGGGCCACGCTTTGGGCAACGATACGACCAGTTGCTCTATGGGCAGCAAGCGGGGAATGCCACGTGTACAAGAGGTCGTAAACATGAAATCCGTCTGTATTCACTCGCATGCAAAGGTCAATTTCTACCTCGATGTGGTTCGGCGACGCCGAGATGGATATCACAATATCGAGACGCTCTTCCAGACAATTGCGCTGGCCGACACGCTTGTCGCGGAAGTACGCCCATCCGAACTGACCATGGAATGCTCCAATCCAGCGCTCGAGTGCGGCCCTTCGAATCTCGTGCTCAAAGCAGCCGAGCTGCTCAAAAGAGAGACTGGCTGTCGCAATGGCGCGCACATGATTCTTGCCAAGCGCGTGCCGGTTGCGGCGGGGCTTGCCGGAGGTTCCGGCAATGCGGCAGCGGCTCTGGTGGCACTGAATACGCTCTGGAGGTTGAATCTTCCCAATGCTCGGTTGAGCCGGCTGGCCCTGGCGCTGGGATCGGACGTGCCCTATTGTCTTGAGGGGGGCACAGTTGCCGCTTCCGGGCGTGGCGAGCGAATGATCAGACTGAGCCCCGTCTCCGAGACGTGGCTCGTGCTCGTGCATCCGCCACTTGCCGTGAGCACGCGGGCGGTGTATACAAGCCCCCTCCTGCATATTAGCGAGGAACGGCCATTTGCCGGGCGGACTCCCTCCTTTCGCCGCGCCATTCGCTCCCTCGAACGTGGCGATATTTCAAGCGCGCTTCGAAACACGATGGAGCGTGTCGCGTTTGCGATGCATCCCGAACTGGAAGCCATGGTGCAGCGGCTGCGCGATGCGGGCTGCACGGCTGCGGCCATGAGCGGAAGCGGGCCAACGCTTTTCGGCGTGTGCGACGGCCGCGCCCACGCGGAAAGAATCGCCGCCTCACTCACGGGATTGACGTGCACCGTCTCGCATACCGTCCCTCGCGCCCTTCGCGTCGAACACGGCTAACGAGCCGGCGAACACGTTGCGGGCGGTCAAGGCGCTGCAATCGAGATCGACTCGCTTTGAAGGTATACTTATGTAGATTCATACAGTCGAGCTGAAGACGGCGTTTGACTTGCCGGGCCAAAACGCTTAGACTATGTTCCACACCGCGTTTCCCGCAAATCAAGGGGGTGGAAACGCACGGAGTTCACATCATGCAACGACTTAACGAATTCGACACATCCCATACATTCGAGGCCACCGTCAAGGAATCCGAGCGAATCACGCCGGACGGCCAAACGGATGAAGTCCGGCACATCGTGTTGGACGTGAAACGCAACGACGTAGAGTTGAAGATCGGCCAGAATATCGGATTGGTGTTGTCCGGACAGCACGAGTTCGGCAACGAGGTCCACTTCCGCCTTTACACCATTGCGGGCGTGAATGAAGGCGCAGCGCAAGACGGCAACACCGTTTCGATTTGCGTTCGCCGCTGCACGTACATCGACCCCATCAGCGGGGAACGCATCGAAGGCGTCGCCTCCAACTACCTGTGCGACCGCCAGCCCGGCGACACGCTCGTGTTTTCCGGTCCGTATGGAAACGTGTTTCGCCTGCCGGACGACAAGAAGGCGAACATCCTGATGGTCGGTCTTGGGACGGGCATTGCCCCCTTCCGCGCCTTTGTGAAGCACATCTACGGCGAACTCGGCGGCTGGGAAGGCAAAGTACGGTTGTTCTACGGCGCGAAGACCGGTCTCGAACTGCTGTATATGAACGACAAAAAGAACGATATCGCCAACTACTACGACGAGTCGACGTTCAAGGCCTTCGAGGCCGTGAGCCCGCGGCCCGCGTTGGATGCGCCCATCGATATGGAGAAGGCGCTCGAACAGAATGCCGAGGAAGTCTGGGCCATGATCCAGGACCCGTCTACGCACGTCTACGTCGCGGGACAGGAAAAGGTCAGGGACATGCTCGACAAGGCGTTGGCCAAGATGGCCGGTTCCGAAGACAAGTGGCAACGGCGCAAGCGCGAGCTTGAAGCCGGCGAGCGCTGGGCGGAATTGCTCTACTAGAATATCTCACCCAACCGCGGATTGCTCACGGAGCGGTCCGCGTTTTTTCTTTTTTCTTGAGCAGAATAAATGTGTTTCGATGTGGCCAGTGTTTGTCATGCTCGTATTCGCAGCGCCTGCTCTCCGTGGCAGGCGTCTCTGCTAGCGGGCGGTGGTGCGCGAACG
>JBHEKO010000413.1:0-3845 GCA_041859475.1 Candidatus Hydrogenedentales bacterium | reverse complement strand
TTTCGTTCTGTACAAAGAACTTGGCTGGACCGGCACTTTCAAACCGCTCATCGTCCCGGCCTTTCTGGGCACGCCTTTCTATATCTTCTTGCTGCGCCAGTTCTTCATGGGGATTCCCAAAGACCTCAGCGCCGCCGCCGTTATTGACGGCTGCTCCGAATTCGGTATCTTTGCCCACGTGATCCTGCCGCTCTCCAAACCGGCATTGGCCACGACGGCATTGTTCATGTTTTTGTTCCAATGGGGAGATTTCCTGAACCCGCTCGTCTTCCTTCAAGACGACCGGCAATGGACGCTGTCCCTCGCCCTTCAGCAATTCCAGAGCCAGCATACGAGCGCTTGGGGTCCGCTGATGGCCATGTCCACTGTAATCACCACGCCCATCATTGCGCTCTTCTTCCTCACGCAGCGCACCTTTATTCAGGGCATTACCATGACGGGATTGAAAGGCTAAATGAACGAACTGGACTTTGTCCGCGAGGCGCTTGACGACCTCGCGGTCTTCGTACGCACCAAGTACGCGTCGCGCGCAACCGTCAAGATATCGGAAAAGCGCGAAGCCAACGACCTACTCACCGAAGTCGACCTGGCCGTTCAGGAAGAACTGGTCAAACGCATCAAGAAGGTCTATCCCCACGATTTCGTCGCCGCCGAGGAAGCGGGCTTCAGCCGCCTTCCCGACGACCCCAACGTGCGGGCTTGGGTCATCGACCCCATCGACGGCACCCAGAATTTCGTCCGCGGCCTTTTTCCGAGCTTCGGCATTTCACTTGCCCTTGCCGAAGGCGGGGTCCCGATCCTGGGCGGCGTTGCCGTACCCATCACGGGCGATCTCTTTCTTGCGCAGCGAGGTTCCGGCTCCACCCGAAACGGCGACCCCATCCATGTCTCTGCCGTCTCGACGGTCGGGCTTGTCCGCGCCGAAATCGATTTCGGCGGCCCCTGGGACCGCCCCGGCACCCTCGCTGCGTTCGACACCGTTATCCGTACGGCCGGCCAGATCCGCTGCCACTGCGCGGCCGTCATCGGTCTCTGCTCCGTTGCGACCGGCGACATGGACGCCTATTTTCACGTGGGCCTCAATCCATGGGACTACGCCGCCGCACAGGTCATCGTCGAAGAAGCGGGCGGAACGGTAACCCGGCTCGATGGCACGCCGGCATACCTCTTCGACGGCGGCCATGGCCTTCTTGCCACCAATGGCCACGTGCATCAGAACCTAATCGACATCATTCGTCCACTTGGAGATTCCTAAGCACCATGTTGAAAGCAGTACAATTCGGGGCCGGCAATATCGGGCGCGGCTTCCTTGGCCAACTTTTCTTCGAATCCGGCTACACCACGACCTTTGTCGACGTCGTCGCTGACCTCGTCCAGGCGCTCAACGCCCGTAAGTCGTACCCGCTCCGGATCGTCGACGACCGCACGTACACCAACACTATCGAGAACGTCTCCGCGGTCAACGGAACCAACATCGCTGAGGTCGCGGCGTGCCTTGCCGAAGCGGACTTCGCGGCTACCGCCGTGGGCGTGCCCGTCATGGGCAAGATCGCCCCGCTCATCGCCGCCGGTATCGAGCGCCGCTTCGCCAATGCCGACGCCCCCCCGCTGAACATCATCCTTTGCGAGAACATGATCGAGGCCGGTCCCTTCATGCGCGAGCAAGTCCGCGGCCATCTCTCCCCCGCTTTCCACAACGCCCTCGACACAAAGGTGGGCTTCGTCGAAGCCAGCATCGGGCGCATGGTCCCTGTCATGACCGACGCCATCAAAGCCGAAGACCCCTTGCTCGTATGCGTGGAAGAATATTCCGAACTGCCCGTCGATGCCGCAGGGTTCAAAGGACCGATCCCGGTTCTCAAGAACATGAAGCCCCTTGCCAACTTCGGGGCCTATGTCGAACGCAAGCTCTTCGTCCACAACGCCGGCCACGCCGTCACCGCCTACCTCGGGTACCACCGGGGCCACGAGACCATCGCCGACGCCATCCGCGACGAAGTGGTCCGTGCGGAAGTCGACGCCGCCCTCCACGAAACCTGCTCGGCGCTCGTCGCCAAGCACGGTCTCGACCCCAAAGCGCTGGCCGAGCACCGCGCCGATCTCATCCGCCGCTTCGGCAACCATGCCCTCGGCGATCAGGTCAGCCGGGTCGCCAAAGACCCCATCCGCAAACTCGGCCCGAGGGACCGTCTCATCGGTTCCGCGACCATGTGCCTGACCCAGGGCGTCGAGCCCAAACACGTCGCGTTTGCAGCCGCCGCCGCAATCCGCTACGATCACCCCGACGACGCTGCGGCGCAGTCCGTCCAACGGACGTACCGCGAGCGTGGCCTCCAGGGGGTTCTCCAGGACGTTTGTGGCCTTGCCGAGGACTCACCAATAGCAGCCCTTATCCAAACCGGAATGCAGCGCCTTTCTTCCGAAGGGTGGATTTGACGCCTCCTCCAATGTGGGAGGATAGCAGCGACTCACACCCTTCCAAGGGGTAAAACGTTCCGGAGTGATGAGCTTTCCAAGTTAGGGAGAAACATGCAAGAAGTTAAACTTCCCCAAATGGGGCAATCTGTCGAAGAGGCTTCCATCGTCCGGTGGATCAAGTCCGAAGGCGAAACCATCCGCCAAGGCGACCCCCTCTTCGCAATCCAGACCGACAAAGCGGAAATCGAGTGTGAGGCCCCCGCTTCGGGCGTCCTCCGCAAGATCCTCCTTGAACCCGATATCTCGGTTCCCGTCTTGACCGTCGTCGCCCTCGTCGGCACGGCGGACGAACCCCTTCCCGACCTCTCCAAGTACGGCAGCGCCGACGCCGCTCCTAAGGCGACCCCGGCCGCCGCGCCGGAAGCTACGGCTGCGCCCGTGGCCGAAACCAAGACTGCCTCCTCCGCCGCGACGCAAGTCAGCGGCGAGGATCTCTTCGTATCGCCCCGCGCCCGGAAGCGCGCCGCCGAGCTTCATATTGACCCGCGTCTTGCCCAGGGGACCGGTGCCGGAGGCCGGATAACCGAGGCCGATGTCGAGGCCTACGCTGCGAGCGTCGAGGGGCTGAAGGTCTCCCCGGCCGCGCGCCGTCTTGCGGAGTCGCGTGGAGTAGACTTAACACAGCTTAAGGGTTCCGGACCCCAGGGCCGCATCGTAGTAGACGACGTTGAGCATGCTGAAACAACTACGAAACAATCGCCTGTCAAGTCCTTGTCTTCAGGCGAGATAAAGCGTACGAAGCTCAGTCCAATGCGCAAAATTATCGCTCAACGCATGACGGACAGCTTCTTCTCAGCCCCCCACTATTACGTGACTACTGAAATTGACATGGCTGCCGCCGTCACGCTTCGCAATTCCACTCCCGAGAAGCCGTCGTTCAACGACCTCATCATGTTCTCGACCGCCCTCGCTCTCAAGGAGTTCCCCGCCGTGAACGCGCGCTGGGCTGGCGACGCCATCGAAGAAGTTGGCGATATCAACCTTGGGTTGGCGGTGGCGCTTCCCACGGGACTCATCGTTCCAGTTGTGCGCCAAGTCCAGAACCTGACGCTTTCCCAACTGTCCGCGGAGTGCAAGCGGCTCGCCGAGCGCGCCCGCACCGGCAAGCTGACGCCCGACGAGTACCAGGGGAATACGTTCACGATCTCCAATTTGGGATCATTCGGGGTTGACCAATTCACGGCCATCATCAACCAGCCCGACAGCGCGATCCTCGCCGTCGGTCAGATTAAGGACAGGCCCGTTGTTATCGACGGCGGCATCCACGTCCGCCCCCTGATGAAGATGACCCTGTCGAGCGACCACCGCGTCATAGACGGAGCGGTCGCCGCGCAGTTCATGGGACGCCTCAAGGCCATCCTCGAGGC
>JBHEKO010000275.1:0-11722 GCA_041859475.1 Candidatus Hydrogenedentales bacterium | reverse complement strand
CCTACGTAGAATGCGAAGTATGTGGGCCGATTATACGGATGAGTGCGGGGTTTCGCCACCCCAAATTGCGAAGGGGAGCCGCGTCCTGAAGCGGACGGAGACTCCCCGTGTGAGGATTATGCTGACCTCTCCAAATGGCATATTGACGGCAGCTTGGTCCTGCTTTAGACTGGTACCTCGGTGTTTGCCCCAAACATCGAGGCTGGTGAATCGTCTGTACGAGATTGTTAGCCGGGGGGGGGAGTCCCATTCGGTCAACACAAGACGGTTGGATGTTGTCTTGTCGTGTCGAACGGTACTGGGGGGAATCAATGTCTATCTACTCGCGTCGCATTCCGGGCATCTGTGCATTCTTCCTAACGCTCACCCTTATGCTCCCTTTTACCCACGCGGCCACCGTCACGTGGGATGGTGGCGGCGATGGGACCACTTGGAGCAGTGCCGCAAATTGGTCCACCAACGCCCTTCCTACCAGTACCGACGATGTGATCATTAACGATGGCGGTGGACTCATCACGATCACCGCCGCCACCTCGGTCTCCTTGAGAAGTCTCCAGTGTGAAGAGAACCTGAATTTCACAGCGGGTTCGTTGTCGGTCACGGCCCCTTCGGTGATTAATGGTTCGCTGACGGTCGCAACGGGCTATTCCATCACCGTCACGGGGTCTACTGCATCGCTACAAGTCAATGGCGTCGCAAGCATCTCCGGCGCGAATCTCTACGCCTACTCCGGCGGGCAACTCCTACTGCCAACGGCAACGGCCGATTATGTGGCGCTGCAGCAATCGATCCTGAATATTCTTGCTCAAGGCGCGGGCAGCAGGATCGACCTCTCGAACCTCCCGCTACTCTCGGGACCGTGGTACGTGAACAATCAGGTCTTGACTGTCTCCGCCACATCAGGAGGAACCATTGACCTTTCCTCCGTGACCGAAGTTCGGAAGAATGTAGCGATCAGCGCGACTGGGGCTGGCAGTATCGTCGATCTTTCGGCCACGACGAAAATCGACGGCTCGGCCATTGGCAGTACGGGCGTGCCCCGCGCCACGGCAACCATCAGCAGCAGTGGCTCGATTCTGCTTCCCAATCTTACGACCGTCGTAAGCGCTGGTTTCTACGCTTACAGCGGACTAACCCTTGACCTTTCTTCGGTCACGAGTTTTACCTGCACGGAGCAAACGAGCGGGGCAATCCTGGCTCAAGGTGTGGGCAGCAGGATCAACCTCTCGAATCTGCCCATACTCTCCGGACCGTGGTATGTGAACAATCAGGTGTTGACTGTTTCCGCCACATCGGGAGGAATCATCGACCTCTCCTCCACGATGGAAGTGCGAAAGAATGTAGAGATCAGCACGACTGGGGCAGGAAGTCTAATCGACCTTTCTGCTGCGACGAGAATCGATGGCTCGGCGGTTGGCAGTACGGCTGTACCCCGCGCTACCGTAACCATATACGACCGCAGTTCCATTCTGCTGCCGAGTGTCACAACAGCTGTTAGCGCCGGGTTTTATGCCTACGATGGGCTTACCTTGAATCTTCCTTCGGTCACGAGTTTTACCTGCACGGAGCAAACGAGCGGAGCAATCCTGGCTCAAGGTGTGGGCAGTAAGATAGACCTATCGAATCTGCCTGTACTCTCCGGACCTTGGTATATCAACAATCAGATTTTGACCGTATATGCCCTTTCAGGGGGAGCCATTGACCTCTCCTCCGCGACCGACGTGCGAAACAACGTGGCGATTCGCGCTACCGGCGTGGACAGCGTCGTTGACCTCTCTGCTGCGACGAACATTGATGGTTCTGCCGTCGGTAGTTCTTCTGCGCCGCGTGCCACCGTAACCGTGAGCGATGGGGGTTCTGTTCCACTACTTGGTCTCACGACGGCGGTCAGTACAGGGTTCTACGCATACGACGGCCTTACGCTAAGTCTACCCGCCCTCGTGAGTTTTACGACGTCTTTCAATACTGCTGGGGCTGTCTGTGCCTCGGGTACCGGAAGTCGAATCGATCTACCCAAACTGACCACGCTCGTTGGCGCCACAGGCAATGCCTCTTGCGTGAGCAAGATTCAATCGTTGAGTGGCGGACGTGTATCCATGGCGGCGCTGTCCACCATCGCCGGTGGTTATGTCACTGGGCAAGCCGATGGAGTGGCGAGCGTCTTAAGCTTGCCGGCGCTTACGACTTGGTACGGGACATCCGCGTCAGGTCTGACCGCGAGCAGCGGAGGCACGGTCGAGTTGAATCCCCTTCAAACGAACGTGACTAGTCTTCCTGTGACACTTTCCACACTCGGCCTTTCCGTCGGAACGATAGAGGCCGGTACGCTCTCCTTCAATAGCGCTTCTTCTCTCACGGGTGTGGGAACAATCTTCGGCAACGTACTCATGAGCGGCCAAGCCTACCCCGGCGGAAGCGCTACCTTCGGCGCATTCTCCGTCAATGGTGATTGCGCCTTCTCCAGCACGGGCAAACTGAATGTGGATATTGGTGGTGCGTCTCCCTTGGTTCAGTACGACCAATTGAACGTGACGGGCACAGCCACCTTCGGTGGCACGCTTGTCCTGAATTGGCGCAACAGTTTCATTCCGGCGCAGTCGGACAAGTTCGACCTCGTGTTCTGGGGCGCGCGTTCGGGGGAGTTCGCGAGCGTGACGGGTGCGGTTCCCGCCGCAGGGCACACGATGCGCACCGTTTATCGCCCCAATCGACTCGTCATCGGGGAACTCGCTGGGTTGATCAGCCCGGCGGTGCCCGCTATTTCCACGCCGCGAAACGTGGCGACGGCCTACGACCTCACGCCGCACAATGAATTCGCGGTGCAGCCGAGTTGGAGTATTTCCCCCTCGGACACGAGTCTGTATACGGCAACGATTGACGCGAACTCCGTCCTCACGATTACGCCGAAGTCGAACGAGCACGGCACTGCTGCGCCGACCCTGACGTTGACGGATCTTAGCGATGGTTTCTCGGATGTACAGGACCTCGACCTGACGGTCGAACTCATTCTGCCGTCGCCGCCGATCCCTTTCATCTTCCCTTCGGGCGAGCCGCTGGAGACGGACAACCTTGTGTGCGGCCTGTATCCGGGCACGGTGGGGCCGGGATGCCCCATTCAGTACGAATACACGTGGACCAATGCGGCTGCGCCGTCGCATACGGGCACGCCGCCGTTTGTGTCGCAGACTGTCGTGAACGGACCGAAGAGCGACGTGGTGGACATCCTCGACGCGTCGTACACGAGTCCGCACGAAATTTGGACGTGCACCGTCCGCACCTACGACGGCCAGTACTATTCTTCGACGCCGGGCGTTGCGTTGTCGGGCGCGATCAAGGCGCTGGCGCATTCGACGCTCACGCTGGATAGTTCCGCGCCGTCCGTTACGCTGGGCGACTTCGTCACCCTGAGCGGGAACATCTCGCCCGTCGTGGGCACCGTGCCTGTGGCGTTCGATGAAACATCAACTCCCTCCGGTGGTACAGACACTAGGCCTGCAACGACAAATACCAATCTATCCAGCGTCTTTTCCTTCCAGTTCTTGCCGGACGAGGCGGGAAGCTGGGCATTCAATGCAGAATGGCAGGGGAATCGTACCCACTTCGGCGACAGCGCTGTCACCGGCCTGACCGTTAACAAAGCGCAGCCTACGGTGACTCTCGACGTGACCCCAAGCTCCATGCCGTTAGGCGAGGAGGACGAGGTGACCGCCACCGCGCGCCTGACTTCGAGCCTTCCTCCTCAGCTCGGCGCGTTGCTTGCGGGACGCCGCATCCGCTTGTTCTTGCGCATGCCCGATGGTTCGTCCGCCGGGCCGGTCGAAGCGGACACGGACACCGCGGGCATCGCTTCGTTCGACCACACCGATTTTGCCGCTGCGGGTATTTCGTTCAACCAACCCGGCACGTGGCAGTTCATCGCGGAGTTCCCCGGCGACGCCAATCTCCTGCGCGCCACCTCGCCCGGCTACGACACGCCCGGCGCGGAACGGCTTACGGTCAAGGACGGCGCGGGCTACGCCATCATCGCCGTCGGCCAGCTCGATGCCACGGCAGAGGGCCTTGAGGAGCATCAACTCACGGCGGACAACGTCTATCGCGCCTTGCGCGATCGCGGCTTCGCGGATGAAGACATCTATTACCTGCGGCGCGGCCCACAGCGGCCTGCCGCGGATATCTTTGTCGACGACGCCTCGCCCAGCAAGGCCGACCTTCAGGCGGCTATCCAAGGCTGGGCTCCGGCGCAGATGAACAACGCGGCCGCTCCGCTCGTGGTCGTCCTGCTCGATCACGGCGCGCCCGGTCAGTTCTTCATGTTCGACGGCGTCGCCACGAACAACGAGCATGTCGTTACGCCCGGCGAACTCGACGGCTACCTCACGACGCTTGAGGGCGCGCTCAATACTGCCGCGCGCACCAAGCCGCTCACCCTGGTTTACGGCGCATGCCATTCAGGGTCGTTCATTCCCGCGCTCAGCGGCCCGAACCGCATCGTCGTCAGCAGCACGTCCGAGGAAGAGAAGTCGCACCGCGGTCCCGCGTTGACGGAAGGCGGCGTGCGCGACGGCGAACTGTTCGTGACGGAGCTGTTCCGGGGCCTTCGCGACGGCAAGAACTTCATGGAGTCCTTCCAGACCGCGGCGCAGCGCACCGAAGAATACACGGCATCGCGCAGCAACGACGGCATCGCTACGATTCCCCAGCGGCCTTTGCTCGACGACAACGGCGACGGCGCCGGCTCCACTGCCAACGCCCTCTATATCGTCTCCGGACAAGACGGTGCATTTTCCTTCGAGCAGAATCTCGGGTTCGGCATCGTGAACGCGGCCACGCCCATCAGTTGGATAGAGGCCACCAGGAGCATCACGCTCACCGACGGCGAAGATTTTGCTACGAAGGCGACTACTCCGGGCGAGCCCGCGGGCACGCTGTTTGCCCGCGCTACCCGCGCCCCTGAAGGCGACAGCGCCGCGTGGCTGGAGATTAAGTCGCCCGATTATGCCGGCGCGACTCTTGCCGACTCCGGTTTCGCGGACTACCAGCGCGTGGTGGCGATGCCGCGTATCGCGGACGACGACGCCTCGTATGATGCTACGAACTTCATCTTCCGCTGGACCGGCCTCGGCACGGCGTTTGACGCGCCCGGCACCTACAAGGTGTTCTACTACCTGCGCGAAGGCCAGGCCGTGACGAGCTACCTGCTCACGACGGTCTACCGCGAATTTCCCGGCAACCGTGCGCCGTCATCCGTCGTGCTCACGAGTCCGCTTGTGAACGCCGTCACCTCGCGCACGCCGGTCTTTGTGTGGGAGCCCGCCGTGGACCCCGACGGCGACGCAGTGACGTATCGACTTGAGATCGACACCACCGCCGACTTCTCCAGCGGCAGCAGCATCGTCGTCGACGGCATCACCGGGACGTTCCAGCAGGTTGGCCCCACGGAGATCGCCGACCAGACCACGTACTACTGGCGGGTCATCCCCACGGACGAATTTGGGGCAAGCCCCTCCTTGCACGACGTGCGGTCGTTCACCGTGGACCAGAACAATCCCACGCTATCCGGCACCCTGTTCGGGAAAGTGCGCGACCTGCGTACCCTTTCCCCGATCGCGAGCGCGCATATCGCGATATCCCCGGGGTTCCTCAGCGCCACTACGAACATGATGGGGGACTTCGTGATCACGAGTCTCCCGCCGATGACCTACTCCGTGCAGGTCAGTGCGGACAATTATGATTCGTCGAGCAGAATCACGACGGTGTTTGCGGGAGCCCCCTCCCAGGCAGACTTCCTGCTCAGTACGTCCGTGGTGTTTCTGAACGTCAGCCCCGCCTCTCGCAACGTGGGCGAGTCCGCCGGAACGGCGAGCTTCGACCTTCTGAGGTCGGGGTTGGGTGCGATGAACTGGTCTGCGCAGGTGGTCAGCGGCTCCACGTGGCTCAGCATCCAGGGTGCGCATACCGGCGTCAACAACGGCAAGGTTACGGTTGCGTTCACGGCAAACGCATCCCCGCTGAGCCGCGAAGGTATCCTCCGCATCACGGCGCCCGGCGCATTTGGAAGCCCGGCCGACGTGGTCATTCGGCAGCAGGCCGCGTCCAACCCGATACTCACGGGCAGCGTGCGCGTGACGCTGTCTCCGCAGGAGGCGTTAGCCGGCGGCGCTCAATGGCGCGTCGACACGGGCGCCTGGAACAACAGCGGCGACACCGTCTCCGCGCTGACACCCGGTACGCACAGCATCGAGTTCAAAGCCATCACGTTGTGGGACGCCCCGGAAGGCCGCAGTGTGACCGTGTCCGCGGGTGAGACAGCCGAAGGAAGTGGCGTCTACATCAGCCATCCCGTGGAAGTGCCCGTACCCTTGAATTGGGTTGCCTCATTCGTGGCGATTATAGCGACGGGACTGCTTACGTGTTTGCGAATGAATAGACCATTCCATCGCGGAACTTTAGAAAGGAAATAGCCTGCGAGGACGGGCAAGAGCCTTCAAATAGACCTGCAAGTCGAGCCATTCCGCGGGCCTCGTCGAGGGCCTTCGCAAGGATTGTGTTGAACTCTCTTCGGACGGCGTCTACCATGCACATTGCACCGGGCAGGATCGGGTGCTGGCATTAATCGCATCGAGGGAGCAGAAACGACTATGCAGGACCTTGCGAAACTGAAAACCAATACCGAGTGGCGTGCAGTGCGCGTCGAAGTGGAGCGGCTGCTTCTCGGCGCGCTCGGAGACTCTTCACGCGACCGCGCCGAACTGCAGGTCAAAACCCTCGACGAGACGTCGTACCCCGGGTATACCCGGAGGCGCATCAGCTATTTTGTCGATGAATGGGAACGTGTCTCGGCATGGCTGTTCGTACCGGAGGGGCGCGATGAGGTTCCCGGCATCCTTTGTTGCCACCGAATGATCGCGCGCGGCAAAGACGAGTGCGCGGGGATCGACGCCGGTCCCATGTTGGCATTTGCGAAACACTATGCCGAATTGGGTTACGTGACGCTCGCGCCGGATTGCATCACGTCGGGAGAGCGGGTCCCTCACGGCATGAAGGCCTACGATACGCGGTCCTTTTACAAGGACTATCCCAAAATGTCGGCGATCGGGAAGATGTTGCTCGACCACGCGCACGCGCTGGATGCGTTGTGCGAAACCAAGCGCGTGGATTCGGCCCGCATAGGCGTCGTTGGCCATGGTTTGGGCGCGTGCAATGCGCTGCTACTCGCCGCTTTCGATGAGCGCGTTCAGGCCTGCGTCGCCTACAACGGCTTCACGCGCTTTGCCGACGACAAGGAGCCTGGGCGTTGGGCGGGCGAAGAGGGCCCAGTGCTATGGCCGCAACTTGGCGACGCCATCAAGAAGCGCGTGTTCGCTTTCGATTGGGAGCACATTCTGGCGCTGTGCGCGCCCAGCCCGACGCTGGTGCTTACGGCCCTTAACGACCCTGCCTTATCCAATACGAAGAGTTGTGAGAAAGCCGGAAAACTTGCGAAGTGTGTCTATAAATTACTGGGCGCAGCAGATGCGCTGGAGCAGGTCAGCCATAGCGAAGGGGCGGAAATGACGCCAGAACTAGTTCTTCAAGCAGACGACTGGTTCGAGCGTTGGCTTTAGGGCTGGCGTACGCCGCGAGAATTCTCAGTGACCTGACATGAAATGGCCTTGTGCTGGAATACAGCGAATGCACGGCGGTGTCCATAGTCTTGTGCCATCATTCTTTGCGTTGTGTATCCCGAGTCGGTAAGGAGTCGTAGGCGATAGCGAGGTTTGTCCATGGGACTATTGCAGCGAAGCGTGCAGCAGACGGCGATCGTCAGCCCGGAAGTGGCCGAAAAGGTAGCCAGGCTGGTTGAGAGTATCGAGAAGGTGATCTTTGGCAAGCGGGAGATCGTCAAGCTTTGCGTGGCGGGTCTTCTCGCGAAAGGACACATCCTTATCGAGGACGTACCGGGAATGGGCAAGACGACCCTGGCTCAGGGGCTTGCGCGTTCGATCGAGGGGACTTTTCACCGGGTCCAGTTTACGAGCGACATGCTGCCGTCGGACATTCTGGGCGTTTCCGTACTCAATCAGAAGTTGATGGACTTCGAGTTTCGGCCTGGCCCCATTTTTGCCAACGTTGTGCTCGCGGACGAAATCAACCGGACTCCGCCAAAGACGCAAAGCGCTTTGCTTGAGGCCATGAGCGAATTCCAAATCTCGGTGGATGGGAAGACACGCCGCCTTCCGAAACCGTTTATCGTGCTCGCGACCCAGAATCCCATCGAATACGAAGGGACGTACACCCTGCCGGAGTCGCAACTGGACCGTTTCATGCTGCGAGTGGCAATGGGATATCCGGGCAACGAGGATGAGCTGCACATCATGCGCCGGCGCGACCCGATCTCGGCGCTGGAGAATCTGGAGCCGGTGCTTACGGCTCAGGAAGTTGTGGATCTTCAGGATGTGACGGGCCTAATCATGGTGGATGAGAGCGTAGCACGGTATATTCTGGAAATCGTGCAAGGCACGCGCGCTCACGAGTACATTCAGTTGGGCGCCAGTCCTCGCGCGTCCGTGTCGTTCTATGAGGCATGCCAGGCCCGCGCACTCGTGGAAGGCCGCGACTATGTAACGCCGGACGACGTAAAGACGATGGCCGGCCCGGTGCTTGCGCACCGAGTCTTGGTCAAGTCTCGCGACAACAACCCAATAGCTTCGGCGAATGCCCGTGCGCGCGCCATTGCGGAAATTGTTCAGAAAGTTCCCGTGCCCGAATAAGCGCCATGTCCATACTCAAACGCTTTCGCAGACGGCGGTTAATGCGCGGAGGCCAGATCTTCCTGGTTACCGTATTGCTTGTGCTGCTTGCCGCCTGGAATACGGGCAACAATCTGTATTACTTGCTCTACGGCGCGTTGGCTTCTTTTGTGCTGTTCTCCGCGTTCTTGTCCGGATACAGTCTGCGGAAGCTTCGCGTGGATCGAGAGGCCCCCGCTGCGGTGCACCGCGAAGAGACTTTCGCCGTGACCGTGCGTATCGAGAACCGGCGGCGCGTTCTGCCTTCCGTGAGCGTGCGGGTCGAGAATGCCGGGCAACCGGGCGTGTCTGTCGGGTACGTTATGGCGATTCCCGCGAGGAAGGCCGCTATCATCCGGACCAGCGGCCAGTTTCCAAGACGCGGAGTATACGAATTGCCGGACATCGTTCTTGCAACGGCCTTTCCGTTCGGTCTCATCGAAACGAGGCGCCGCGTTTCCGTTCCCGGCGAAGTCGTCGTATACCCGCGCGTGCACGCGGTGCGTACGGCTGTGGTCGAAAAGTCGCGCACGACGGGCGACGTGCCACAGATTTCTCAAGGCGCGGGAGACGAGTTCTTCAGCTTGCGCGATTACATCCCCGGAGACGATCTAAGGCACATCGCATGGCGCGCCTCGGCCCGCACGGGAACGTTGTTGGTCAAGGAACTCGAAAAGCAAACGGCGCGCCACATTGTCTTCATTTTCGACACGCGGCGGATAGAACTGCCTGATTTCGAAGACTGTTTTGAAGAGGCGATTGAATTGGTGGCCTCGTTGGCGCAATCGTTGTTGAACCGCCAATATGCAGTGTCCATGGTCACCTCGAGTCTGAGCGTTGGGGAAGGGGAGGGGCAGTCGCACGCGCTCAAGATTCTCGAGGCGCTTGCGCGCCTGAATCCGTGCGAGTCGAAGGACGCGGACCCATTCCTGCACCCCGAATTCTCGCAGGAACAGCGTAGGGTGACGCTTCTGTTTGTGTCGCCTGATCCCCGGCAGTGGGGGCAGTACCACGCTTCGGGGCACAACCGCGTGTTGGACCCGCGCGAGGTGATTCATGCCTAAGGGAGTATTGAAGACGCTACGCGCCAGCACGGCCACCATGGTGTTCAGCGGTTATTTCGCGCTGCTGACAACACGCGAATACAGCCCGATCATCTTGTTTTTCCCGACCATGTTCATGCTGCTCATGCCGTGGTGCGAGCGAATGGATGCCTCATCGCCAGGGTATCGTCGCTTCACGGGAGGCGTTACGCTCATGTTTGCGGTGGTCGGCATGCCCTTGCTGCCTTTCGCCCTCGGAGGGGTCGTTCCTGGCCTTGTGGGACTATTCATCTATATCCAAGGCTATCTCCTGCTTCACAAGAAACGGTCGCGGGACTTTCACTACCTGATTCTCATGTCGTTCTTTTTTCTTGTTTCCGGGTGCCATTTGGATCCCGATCCCTCCTATGGACTTGTGCTTTCCATGTTTGTGGTCAGCGCCGTCTGGACGTTCCTGTCTTTGTTGGTCTATTCGGAATCCTTGGAGAACGCCGGACGTCCCTGGGCCGAAATCGTGGAAATCAACCAGCCGGAGGATTACGTACCTTCGCGCGCACCGCGCCTATTCGATCGCAATCTTATCTCTGCGATGTCGGCCCTTTCGCTTGGCACCGTAATGATGACGATCGGCATCTTCCTGCTCACGCCACGCATGGAGGCAGGCGGTCTTGGCGGGGGGAGCCAGGCTGCGCTATCGACGACGGGATTGAGCGACACCGTCGATCTTTCGAGCGGTGGCCGCATTGTGCCGAATCAGGCTCCGGTAATGCGCGTGACGTTTCCCGACGAACCCAATGGGAGATTTCAGGCCACCGATTTGGAGGACGGGAGGCTGATGTCTCCCGATGGGGACTCGGAATCGGGAATGTACTGGCGCGTCACGTCCTTGAACCGTTTTGACGGAGTGCGCTGGGAGCGCGTTCCGATCTCAGAGGAGCGATATCGCGACAAGCCCGGGAAGTTCTACTTTTTTCCGGGCATGGACAGTTCGGTGGACCGGTCGAGTCTGCCCAACAGACGAACGGTCAGGCAGGAAATCTTCTTGGACGATTCGGAGGTAGACGGCTTGCCCGCATTGTCGCTCGTACGCTCGATACGCGTCAGGTCGGGGCGTGTGCAGTGGGAAGTGAATGGAGATTTTACCGTCGCCCCTGCACGCCGGTTGCAGCGAGCCTTGGGCTATGAAGCCGTATCCGAGGTGGAAATGCTCTCCGCCGATAGGTTGCGCGCGGCCCCCGAAGACTATGCCGACGTGCTTGGCTATGATTTTGGCACCCTCACGCAACACCGGCTCTCTGAAGAGAGCGTGGCCTTGGCTCGCCAGGTCGTCGCGGGCAAAGCAAAGACATACGATAAGGTGAGGGCTATCGAGTCGTTTCTTTCGGGTAACGATTTTGTCTATTCCCTGGATGTTCCTGAACTGGGCTCAGTGAATCCTGTAGACCAGTTTTTGCTGACTGTCCGAACGGGGCACTGCCAGCTTTACGCAACGGCGATGGCGTTGATGGTGCGCAGCATGGGGATTCCCGCGCGCGTCGTGATGGGGTATCGCGGCGGCGAATGGAGCGATAACGACGGCGCGTATATTGTTCGCAAGAACATGTCGCACCTGTGGGTCGAAGTCTATTTCATCGGAGTTGGATGGGTCACGTTCGATCCTGCGCCGCAAGGCAACGAACCGGATCTTTCCATCGTAGACACAATCGTTCAAGCGATTTCGCATCAAATTCTGAATGCGAAGATGGTCTGGTTCCGGGACGTCGTGGGTTTCGAAGGTGGATTCCGTCTGGGTGACCTTCGCCTGCTAGCGCTCCGCGTTCTTCGGCGCGACTTTGATTTCATGGAACCAAGCGCACTCCTGGCTCCTGTGCTTCAGACTACGATTGGGCGAACGGTCTTGTGGTTGATGGC
>JBHEKO010000238.1:0-4789 GCA_041859475.1 Candidatus Hydrogenedentales bacterium | reverse complement strand
ATCAAAGGCGAAACGCTCACCGGCGCGTACAAGTGGTCCGGCGACACCATGTACTTCCACGCGAAGTGGCGCACGGAGTACCCGATTCACACGCGCCCTCGCCAGGACTGGAACTACCTCGACGCCACCGGAAAGGGCCGGTTCGTGGGCGGTATGCTTCACGTCACCAACTCCGTGAAAGGATGGTGGGGTGAGGGCGACGAGAAGATCTACGTGGATAACGAGGCGTTCCCGAGCCACTTCGGCACGGGCACGGAAGATTACTACGGCTACGCGTGGTGCTCGAACGCGCCGTTTGTCCACGCCTACCACAACCAACCCCGTTGCGACGGTCCCAACAACTACGGCCAGACCTGCGTGAGCCGGTTCCACATCATCGACGACATTCCGTTCACGACGCACTTCAGGTTCGACATGGAAGTCTGGCATTGGGACGAATGCAATATCGCCATGGCCGAGACGGCCTTCTGGTATGCGTTGCCCGGCGCAACCGACGCGTTCGCGCCGGTCGATCCCGCTACGCTGAACGTCATCGCGCCCGCGCCATTGCCCGAACCCAGAAAGGTCGCCGACGCACTCGAAGGCGAAGACCTCCGCGTTATCGAAAAGTCCAGTGGCAAGACGCGCCAACAGGAAGGCGGCTCCTGGGATTGGAGTAATGCCGGACAGGTGTGGTGGACCGACGCCAAGCCGGGCGACACCCTGAGCTTGGGATTCCCCGTGGAGAAGGCGGGTCGTTACAAGCTGCTCGCCGTGTTCACCAAAGCCTCCGACTACGGCATCGCCAAGCTTTCGCTCAACGGAACGCCCCTCGGAGACCCCATCGATTTCTATAACGCCGGCGTGATCATTACTCCCGAGATGGATCTGGGCGTCGTCGATCTCGTCGCGGGCGAGAATGTCCTGAAATTCGAGATCACCGGAGCCAATGAGAAAGCCGAGCCGAAGCATATGATCGGCCTGGACTACCTAAGGTTAGAACCCGCGGGGTAGTGGCGGGGATGTTCTGATCCTCCAAGAATAGGGCGGATCGGCAACGCGCGCCTTGAGTTCTTCAACTCCGCAGTATCTGGAAGGCAGGGGCGTTTCGCCGAAACCTCCGGGAAGGTAGGGACGTTTCGCCGAAACGTCCGGGGATAACCAGAGTCCGCTGAATCAAGCCAAGAGGCGCTTTCGGCGAAAGCGCCCCACCTCAGTTTGTTTCGCGCCTTCAGGGAAGGAAGAGGGGAGGGCCGCGCAGCGTGACCCATGCGTTCCGGGCAAAAACACATAGGCGAGGGAGCCAGTTTCACGCTGCGCGGCCGGTGTCCTGGTGGTGGAGTCAGCAACCATCAAATCTGTGCAGAACGCACAGAGGGAGTGGGGCTACGCTAGGAGAAGACACAAACCGCAAGGGGAGGGAAAAGGCCGCGCAACGCGTTCCGAACACTCCGGGCAAAAGTATTCGGTCGAGGGAGCCAGTTTCGCGTTGCGCGGCCGATATCCCAGGTGGCGGAGTCAGCAACCAAGAACCTGTGCCGTTAGCACAGGGGAGTGGGGGCTAATCTAAGCTCTGCCGAATCGGACTCGGCCCGCCCAATGCACCGCGAAGAAGGCCTGCTCCAAGAGCGGGTTTCCTTCGCAATCGCCGGGCGGATCGGGAGCGTTCAACACCGGTGTCAAGGGTGCTGTCGTTCCCGTGCCGAGGTCCCTGGAGGCCTCGCGGCCGGTGCGCGCCCAATCGGATGCGCGACCGTTTTGCGTTTTCCCAATTCGTGTCATCGATTCAACTCTGTTTGAGGTCTGCCGTTATGTTCTGCTTGACCAACCTCGTTGAGAGGTATAAAGCAGGTTGTGTGCCAACTATCCGAAAAGATGCGCACCGATACCGTAAGTCGCTGTATAGCAATTTCTTATGACAAAAGAGGGACAAAGGGCCTCTTCGTTGAACTGCGGAGATTGTTACAAGATGGTAGGTGTTGATGCGTGAACTTACGGTTGCGTGGGAACCTTCCCAGTTAAGAGAACCCTTGGGATCGCTCGGACCCATGGGACTCATGAGTCCCATGGGTCCTATCCATTCTCCTCTTGCATCCCAGCCGTGTGCGTGGAGTTGTTGCCTTGTTCGATGTACTATAGACGCCGGGTATCGGCTTCCCGAACGAATCGGGGGCGCGCTCTTCCGGAGGCCGATCGCCCGTCGAAAGAAGCACAGCGCTCCAAGGAGATTGACCATGCACGAGAAGAGCATCGAACTATTGAACAAGGCGGCGGCGGATGAATTGGCGGCCGTTCACCAATACATGTACTTCCATTTTTTGTGCGACGACCAGGGCTATGACCTGTTGGCGATGTTGTTCAAGCGCACTGCCATCGAAGAGATGATCCACATCGAGCGCCTCGCGGAGCGCATCCTCTTTCTGAAGGGCGAAGTGGAGCTGAATGCCGCGCACCCCGTCAACAAGATTCACGACACGAAGAAGATGCTGGAAATGGCGCGGAGCATGGAAGAGGGTAGCGCGCGCGATTACAACCTCTGGGCCAACGAGTGCGGCATGAATGCCGACGCGATGTCGAAGAAGATTTTCGAAGACCTCGTGGCCGACGAGGAGCGCCACTACGATCAGTACGATCAGGAACTCGAGAATATGTCGAAGTTCGGCGACCAGTACCTCGCACTGCAATCCATCGAACGCAGCAAGAGCCGCGGCGCGGGCCAGCCCCCAGCGCAGTAGCCGCTCGAAATCACGTGACCACACGGCCGTAGCGCGGGCAATCTTCGCGAGAAGAAGCCAGCGCTACGGCCGATCTATTATTGGGCCGATGAAGAATACGACGGATCAGTCGGATCGGTCGGATCGGTCCTATGAAATGTGGCGGCAGGCTGATTATGCGGGACTAAATAGAGGCACTCCGCAGGCCTTCGCGGCCTTTCGCAGAACCCGATCCCCGGTGGCAATAGGAAGGGCTTCCTCTTGGGCAAGTGCCAAGTAGCAGGCATCATAGACAGTCAAGGCATGCTTTTTCGCCAGCGGAAGGACTGAGCCGGCTATTTGGTCAAATCCAAAATCGATGACACGAATGGGCATCAGATCCAGCATCTCAATGAATTGAAGGCTCTCCAGATCAGTTAAGCGTTTTCTACGTTCTCCCACCAAAAGTACATTGGCGACCTCCATAGCCCAAATAGAGGGAGCCAATGCGTACGACGTTCGCAACGATTCGAGTACCGAATCGGCGTATGCGTCGTTCTCGTCCTTGAAGCACCACGCGGCGGTAACCGAGCAATCAAGAACAAACTCGTTCATCGCTTGCGGCCTTCATCGATCATCTGACGAATCGTCATTCCGCCGGTCGTTCTGTCTCGACGAAATGCGATCATCCGGTCGATCACTTCGGACACGGTTGGCCGTTTCTTGTCGGTGCAGGGAACCAGCATAGCAACGGGATTCCCGTGCTTGGTAATGGTGATTTCCTCGCCAGCCTGAACCCGATCAAGGAGTTGGGACAAATGGGTCTTTGCCTCGAATGCGCCAACGCTTTCCATGGTGCTCTCCCTCATTTGAACTAGATACAACTAGTTTAATCTAGTTTATCCGGATTTCGCCGAAACATCAAGGCGCGTTCTGTCGATTCGGCCATTCACAAGGTGTGATACCCTGGCTATACTATGCGTATGAAGATCTCTGTCTCTGTACCGGATGACCTCTTCAAGCACGCCGAGCGAGCGACCAAGCAATTGGGGATTTCCCGCAGTCGGTTCTATCAGCAAGCGCTGATGGAGTATCTTGAGAAGCGGAGTGATCGCGCTGTCACCGAGGCGCTGAATGCAGCGTATGGTTCCGTGCCGCGCGAGGGACTCATCGATCCCCTGCTCGCCCAAATCCAGAGCGAGAGTATTTCGAGAAACATGCGGTGATGACTCCAGGGGAGATTGGGAGGGAAAACGCTCGGTGTTGTTCACGAACAATGCCGATGCAAGGCTGAGAATGGTGGAGGCACTCCCAAGCAATTCTCATGATGCTCCTAATTCTGTCCTGCTTCGAACCGCCCCACGGGATACCCATTCGCGTACGAGATCACAAATGTGCCGCCGGGGACGGGGTAGCGCACGTCGTCGTGGCGGTCGAAGTCGGTGGGGCCTTCGCGGCGGAGCCGTGCGGGTGATTTCGGATCGAGGTACTGGCCCGCGAACTTCGCGAGAATCTTCGTGCGGTCGCCGAGGGAATGGGCCGTGTCTTTGAATGTCTCGCCGTCCACCATGTCCGCCGTGACAATGTGGGGCTCTACGTCGAGGCCCGCGGCTTGGAAATTCGCGACCATTTCGCGCGCGTCGTCCACGGGACATACAGTGTCGTTCTCGCCGTGAATGACGACTATCTTGGCGGAGTTGCCGAGCGATTTCATCACGGCGAGTTGGCCGGGATCTCCGATGAAACGGATCATTTGCTCGCCGGGACTCAGGTAGTTCTTTTGCGTGGGGTCGTTGCTATAGCCCGCGTTGAGCTTGCTACCCCCGGGGAGATCAAACGCGATGTCATCGGGGAGCTTGGCCATACCGCTGAGGTCCACGACGCACGCGAACGTTCGCGGGGCAAGCTTGTTCGCCATCAGCGATACGTTGCCGCCACCCGAGCCGCCGCCCGCGAAGATGCGCGCTTTGTCGAAAGGCACACACGCCTTGTTTAGACCGTCGTACACGAAGTACAGGGCGCGCAAGACATCGAGCGCCTGGAGATATCCGAAGTCGTAGGGCGCACCTTGTGCCTCGTCCCACGTACCGCTTTGCAGGTAATCAACGGAAATGGCG
>JBHEKO010000078.1:0-9527 GCA_041859475.1 Candidatus Hydrogenedentales bacterium | reverse complement strand
GGGCCAGTTCTTCCATACGTAGGCGTGCACCCGGTCGGGAAAATGCCGAAGTTCGAGCGCCTGGGGGTACGACCCCGTCGGCAAGTCCGGCGATGCAAGAAGGAACATTAACAAGAGCATCGTAACTCCCCCCTATGTTGTAGACGTAGGGTACCGAAAACGGGCTGCCGAATAAAGGGGGCCGTGAACGCGGACGGGCGCGGACGGGCGCGGACCGGCGTGGGACATTTTTGGAGGGGCAGGGGGCCCGAGGCGTTTTGACGATACAAGGGGGGAGAAAATGCTGCGGGAACCCAAAAGATCGCCCTTATCTCGGTCTGCTTAGGAGCGCGGGAATGCATAAGTCTCATGGCATGTAGAAGGAGTAGTTCTGTTGCACGGGGTCCCAAGGACATCGCGTGACTCAGAGTTCTGCCTCCAAGATGCGCTTGTACTGTTCAGCCAGACTAAGCCAACGCTTGAATGTCAGGCGAGGGGGCCATGGATGAAGCGGCAAGCTGTAGACTGTACCAAAGTCCTTATTGGGTCCGAGTGGGGTCATTCCAAAACCCTCGCAAAGACGTTTACCATCCTTGGTCATGGCATTTGTGCAGATTTCTCTGAATATGATGCCGCGTGCGGCCAATGCCTCCAGTTGATCAAAGAATGCATCAATTAGTTTTGCTCCAGCGCCAGGACACTCTGTGTTTACTGCTATCAGAACAAAATACAAGTTGTATACTCCCGGCACATCAATCGGTTGAACGCTGGCTACGGTGATTTCACTGTCCAGCAAATCTCCAGTCTTAGCGCGTTGAAAGTACTCATCAGAAAGGGCAGCAAAATGCCAGTACCCGATTATTCTCTTGGGACCCATTGTCAGGAGAATCCATGACTCAGGGTATAAGGTAAACAATGGAGCCCATTGTTGGACAGTCCCTTCCCTTTCATCAGTCAGAACCTCGCCAACGATTCTCCTATCAAACGCGATAAGGTTGCGCAGCAACTCAGGCCCATCCCATCCCCAGTGCAAAACGTCGTCAAGTCTAGCCAAAGATGGTGTGACGCGAGCAATTCGATATCGCCGAAATGAATCAAGCCCTATTTCCGATAGCTTGGCCAAGACAGCTCCAAGAACTACAAGCAGCACTTCGGTCATGAGATGTCCCCCATTGTTCTGCCGTGAGATGTTGCTTTCCAGCACCGGATCAACTGCATGACCAGGATATCTGGGCGATCAAGCTGACGTATTGCAGGAAGGCTCCCTCGACAAATATATACAGCCAATCATGCGAGCCTTTTCGCGCGATAGAAGTCGTGCAGTCTTTGCTTCTTGTATTAATTGCGGTGCATTCAGTCGTCCCAATTCCTTCAATGTCAGTCAGTGCTTATCAGGAGGTTCCCAAGCACTAGGAATTGTGTCGTGCTCGCAGAAAAAGAGCTGCACGTGGCCGCAGTAGTCGCAAATGCAGACTTTAAATGTGCTATAGCCAGTTGGCGCCAGCCCAAAATTGTGCAACCAAGTTCGGTCAGAACTATCCCTAAGTGAGTATTTGCCTTCGCCGCAAACCTTGCATGCACGCTTCAGGCCATCGCCGATTGGCTCGGTGCCATACTCTAGTGCTACCATCAGCCGATCAGTCTCCTGCAATAACTCCTTGGCAGACTCGAGACAATCTTTCTGTTCCTCAACAACACACTTAGCGAGCAGCATATTGACCATTGCCATTAAGGGGTCATCAGGAAAAAGCATCTCCAGGTTAAAGGGATCTTTTCGAAAGTACCACAGCGGCAATCTACTTTGTCCCGATATCATTGCCCAGAGGACCTTCCCTAAAGTGAAGACATCGAATGTCGCCTTCACATCGTCTAGTTTTCCGTGAAGCGCCCACGGGGGCATCCAGTCCCGCGATCCAACTTGATCGAGGTCTTCTGAAATGCGTGTGTGTTCAGGATCGGCAAAAAACACAATTCCAAAGTCGCCTAGGATTAGGTCGTCGTGATCGGAAATGAAGATATTCTTTGGCTTGATGTCCCTATGAACGAGTCCCTTCTCATGTAATGAGGCGACTGCCTCAACGAGGGGCCTAAACTTCCGCACTGCAGCCGCGGCACTTCCCCTGTATTTGTCCAAATTTTGGTCCAGTGTGCCTTGAGGATGGTACTGCGATACAAACCAGTGTTCCTCCGGCGCAGCGTCAATCAATTGTAAGAGGTTGGGGTGAGAAAGACTCCGCATAGCTTCTATTTCGCGAGCAATCCTTAGAGCATCTTTCTCGAGAACATCTCCAGCATTTGGCCTATGGAGTACTTTTAGAGCACCTGCATAGTCGGCCTTCTCGGCATTGATAAGCGCAAGCAGAGTATCGACAAATCGCGAGGAAGTCTGCAGACGTGCAGTGTCTGTCTGTGTCGCAGTAAGTTCCCGAACCAAAGTGGGCAGCGTAGTGATCGCTTCATCCTGTTTGTTTCGAGACCTATCATGGACCAGGAAGACCTCACCTTGTCCACCGGAACCGAGTTTGCGGATAGTCTTCCAACGACTATCGTATGAATTCGACATCATGCCAACCTCGCTTTGGGAATGGGGCTTACTCCATCGCTTTGATCAGGGACCGCTCTGATATAGGGACTGCATAGCCCTTCTATAGTAGCGTGCGCACTTCTGAATCGCAATTGTGCAACAGATTGCCCCTGCCGTCTCGCATCGTTACCATGCCCTAGAGTTTTTGAACGGAAGGGGATTTCAGGGTAATGGATCAAATCGTGTTCTTGACGCCGTTGCTTCTGTATGTGGCGGTGGTGGTAGTGGTGACGGCAACGATGCGGAGCCGGCCGGAGGATGGGGAGTATTTCTTCGCGGGGAAGCGGTTGAGCGGGGTGTCGGCGTTGTTGTCGGTGGTGTCGTCGGAGACGTCGGTTGCGACGACGGTGGTGTTTCCGGCGGCGGGGTTGGCGAGCGGGTACACGCTAGTGTGGTTGTTGTTGGGGTACATCGTGGGGCGGACGGTCGTCGCGGTGTTTTACTTGCGGAAGTTGTATGAGTCGGATCGGTTGACGATCTATCGGACGATGAGCGCGCAGCATGGGATATTGGAAGGGGCGTATCTGCTGGCGAAGTATATTTCGGGGGGTGTGCGGTATTTCGTGGGGGGATACGCGTTGTCGCAGATCTTGCCGGCGCCGGCGTTCGTGGAGGCGATCCCGGGCGGGCCGACGGTGATGTGGATTGTCGTCGTGGCTGCATGCGTGGCGGCGTACAGCTTGACGGGCGGGTTGCGTGCGGTGGTTGTGATGGACCAGGTGCAGAGCGTGCTCATCGTGGGGACGGGCATCTTCCTTTGCTTCTATCTGGCGCGGTTGGTTCCGGCGGGTGCGATGGTTGCCCCTGCGTTTGTGGATTGGGATCCGTCGAAGGCGACGTTTTCACCGGTGATGTTTCTGGGGGGCGCGGTGCTGTCGATTGGGTCGCACGGGGCGGACCAGGATCTTCTCCTGCGGATCTTGTCGACGCGAAGTCTTCGCTCGGCGCAGCGGTCGCTCATCCTCTCGGGGTTTGGCGCGGCGCTGTTGATTAGCCTGTACCTAACGGTGGGGTACTTGCTGCGGTACGCGGGCATGACGGACCTGAACGCGAAGTCGCCGTTGGCGGATTTTGTGATGCGGGGAAACCTGCCGCTGTTGAAAGGGGTGTTTCTGGTGTTGTTGGCGGCGGCGGCGATGTCGTCGTTGGATTCGACAATCCACTCGACGGGGGCAGTCTGGAAGTCGCTGATGAATTCGACGCGCCAGGGGCGGGTGTGGTCGGCGTTGTCGTTGTGCATCATGATAGGGTTTGCGATCTTCTTCATCAGTATCGAGAAGCGGCACCCGGATTTTCTGGCGTTGTGCATGGGGTCAATGAACTATGTGAACGGCGGGTTGATTGGCGTGTTCACGGTATTCACGTTTTTCCCGGGGCGGTTACGCGGACTTGGAGTGGTGTTGGGGCTTTTGGCGGGGTTCACGGTGACGGCGGTGTGCGAGTGGGGATTCGCGAAGCCGGTGCCGTGGACGTATACGGTATTGATGGCGGCAGGGATGGCGTTTTTGGTGGCGTTGGGGAGTGGGGGGAGGAGAGAAGTCAGTAGTGGGGAGAGGGGAAGTGCGATGGTCTAGCCGGCTTTGCGGCGGGACTTTGGGGGGATCTTGGCGTCTTTGAAGCCTTCGACGAACATTTCGATGAAGTCTTGGGGGCGCTTGCCGTCGTAGTATTTGGCGTTGAAGACATCGACGAGGACTTGGTAGTCCTCTTGGTGTTTGGAGTCTTCGAGGTAGAGGTCGTACAGGGGTTTGGTGGCAACGACCCCGTCGCGATGGCGGGGGCACCCCACGTCGGAGTGCAGGGAGAAGCCGCGGAACTTGCCGTCACGGGTTTCCTGGAGACTGAAGGGATATAGGCGGCAGAGGATGGGGCGTACTTCGTAGATGCCGCAATACTTGGTCTTCTTATCGAGGAAATGGCAGCCCTTGTCGCCGCGGCGCAGGGCCATGATGTAGTTGTTGTCTTCGCATTCGAGCCAGGTAGGGTCGTTCTTGTCGACGCCGGTGATTTCGTCCGGGGACAGGAATTCCAGGAATTCGTAGGGGTTGGCGTTTGTGCCTTTGACGATACGCACGACGTCGTAGGGCGTGGGGAGACACACAACCTCCGTGCAGCAGTGGTTGCAGTGATGACACTTGAATTGAACCGTATCGCGACCCATGGCGCGGAAAGATAACGCATGCGGCGGCGCGGTTCAAGTGAAATCGTTCGAGAAGCGAAGCTGAGGTGAGGAATCCTTCCGGCCAAGGGGACTCAAACGGCCTAAGTGACCAGAATGACGAAGACAGAAATACGCAAGTGGCGGGGCTTTGGCCGCCGGATTCGGTGGAGCGTGGCCATGTGGCATTCGAAGGATTAGTTTGGTATAGTACCGCGCCGCGCCGAACCGTGGGTTTACTGGTTGGGGCGGTAATATCGAGCCAAAGGAGGTGAACTGCATGGCAGACAATAACGTCGCGGAGATGGTCCGAAAGATCGTGGTCGAGAAGTTGGACCGCAAGCCGGAAGAAGTAACGCTGGAGGCCCGCTTCATCGATGATCTCGGTGCGGACTCTCTGGATTTGACCGAATTGTTGATGGCGTTGGAAGAGGAGTACAACATCGACATCGACGACGAGGCGAATGAGATCCAGACAGTTGGCGACGCAGTGAAGTACATCGAATCGAAGCTATAGGGTTAGTGATCGCGCCCGTGTGTGGGCGCTTTGCATAGAGACATTGCCAGTTTCACCCGGTCCGTGGCACAATCGGGCGTCGCGGACTGGGTGTTCAATTCTCAGGGGCCAATATGGGAACCAGAGTCATTGTAACGGGAATGGGAGTCGTCTCCCCCCTTGGCAACGATGTCAAGACGTTTTGGACATCGGTGTGCGCTGGGAAGTCGGGGATAGTCCCGCTTGATCGGTACGATGCGTCGGCGCTTCCGACGCAGATCGCGGGCCAGGTGGAGCCGTGCGCGCCGGCGGATATAGCGCCGAAAGAGATTCGCCGAAAGGATCTCTATTCGATCTATGCGCTGGTGGCGTCGGATGAGGCGTGGGCGCAGTCGGGCCTCGACATGTCGCGTGAGGTTCCCGAGCGCTGCGGGGCGATCATCGGGAGCGGTATCGGCGGGATTACCACGTTGATCGAGGGACACGAAGTCTTCTTGAAGGAAGGCTATCGTCATCTGTCCCCCTTGACGATCCCGAAGTTGCTCATCAATATCGCCGCGGGCGAGGTAGCCATGCGGTTTGGGTTGCGCGGTCCGAACAAGTCGGTGGTGTCTGCGTGCGCAACGGGCGCGCAGTGCATCTCGGACGCCGCGAATCTGATACGCCTTGGGCAAGCCGACGTGATGTTGGCGGGCGGGTCGGAGGCGTCGTTGACGGCGTTCAGCATGGGCGGGTTCTGTGCGATGAAGGCGATGTCGCGCCGGAACGACGAACCACAGCGAGCAAGTCGGCCGTTCGACGCGGACCGGGACGGGTTCGTAATGGGCGAAGGCGCCGGCATTTTGGTGCTGGAATCCGAAGAGCACGCGATGGCGCGAGGCGCGACCATCTTGGGCGAAATCGCCGGATACGGCGAGACAAGCGATGCGTATCATCTGACGGCTCCGCTGCCGGATGGTTCCGGCGTGGCAGCGTCGATGCGGAATGCGTTGAACGATGCGAAGGCGAATACCTCGGACATCGCGTACATCAACGCGCATGGCACGAGCACAAAGCACAACGATGCGACGGAGTCGGCAGCGCTTCGGACAGTTTTTGGGGAGGGAATGCCTCCCGTGAGTTCGACGAAGTCGATGATGGGGCATCTTGTGGGCGCGGCAGGTTCCGTGGAAGCCATAATTTGTTTCTTGGCAATCCGGGACGGTATTCTGCCTCCATCGATCAACTATGAAACGCCGGACCCGGAGTGCGCCGTGAACATTGTGGCTAATCATGCGCGGGAAGCGCGGGTAGACATTGCGCTTTCCAACTCGTTGGGATTCGGTGGGCACAACGCCACACTAGTCTGCAAACGGTATGGCTGAAGAAGAAGTACGGTCCGAACAGCTCCAAGCATTGATGTCGCGATTGGGGATTCGGATGGTTCACACGGAATTGCTTGATCGGGCGCTTACCCATGCGTCTATCGCCGCGGAGAGCCTTGAGCCAGTATTCGATTATGAAGCTCTGGAATTTCTGGGTGACGCGGTATTGGGCTTGGCCGTGGCCCACCATCTTCTTCAACACAAACCCAACAGCACACCCGGTGAATACAGCAGGATTCGCGCGGCCCTCGTGAATCGCCGCACCTTGGCCGAACTGGCTTCGAAGCTGGATATCGCGCCGAATATCCGGCTGGGGAAGGGCGAGGAACAGTCGGGCGGGCGGACTCGTTCCGCGTTGCTGGCGGACTGTGTCGAGGCGTTGATCGGGGCGATCTACCTCGACCAAGGCTGGGAGTCGGCGAGAGACTTCGTCATTCACGTGACGCACGAAGAGTTTGAAGAAGCCCTGACACAGGATGTGCAGTTGGACCATAAGTCCCGGTTGCAGCATTACTGCCAAGCGGAGCGCATGCCGCTTCCGAGGTTTGAGTTGGTGCGGTCGGATGGTCCCGATCACCGAAAGCAGTTCGAAGTGGAAGTCTACTTGCGGGATCAAGCCTTCGGGCGCGGTGGAGGCCTGAGCAAGAAAGAGGCGGAGCAAAACGCGGCGCGCGTGGCGCTGGAACGCGTTGGGGTGTACATCAAGTAGTCCCGGATGGACTGCAATTGCATCATATAGAGTGCGTTCGAAATTGTGCGGTGGATTCTCGGGAACGTCCCGAGAATCCGCCGCTTCGTTTCTTGCGGGAGGGGACTCGGCATGGAGTGGAAGCGAGACAAATCCGCTGTAGATAAGAAAACCGTCAGGCGAAATGACCGTGACACCTGTTGCGCAATTCCAGGGTCTATGTTAGGCTGCGAATAAGCTTGCAAGGCTTGGGTGCGCGCAATCTGGTTTTGGGTCCCAGTGTAGCGCATCGCCATTTTTTGTCCTGGGTGGTGTCCTGTCATCTACATAGGGAGACGGATCATGTCGAAACGAAGTGCCCCAAAGGGGTTCACCCTCATCGAATTGCTGGTCGTAATCGCAATCATTGGAATTCTTGCGGCAATACTTCTCCCGGCGCTGGCACGGGCGCGGGAGGCGGCGCGCCGGGCGTCGTGCCAGAACAACCTCAAGCAGATGGGGTTGGTCTTCAAGATGTACTCCAACGAGTCGAAGGGCGAGAAGTATCCGATGAAGAGTCCGCCCCAAGTCTTGACGAATCCGTGCTATACGTTCGATGGCTTGAGCGTGTACCCCGAGTATCTCACGGACTTGTCGGTGAATCTTTGCCCGTCGGACCCCGAAGGGGCGCGGTTCAACGATCAAGACAATCTGACGGACAGTTGGGTGCCCAATGGCCAATTTGATGTTGTGCAGTTCAACCAGAGCGGCGACCAGTCCTACATCTACTTTAGCTGGGCGATTCCGCGCGACAACAGCCTGCTTACGGGATGGGGGAACTTCCCCACGGACGTGGTGACGAATCTTGCCGGAGCCCTGGTCGATATCAATGTGCGCGATGAAGACATCGAGGTTGACTCGCCGCCGCATCCGGTCCTTGGAGCGTTTACGGTGAAGCGTCTTCGCGAAGGGATCGAGCGGTTCTTCATTTCGGATATCAACAACCCGGCGGCCTCGTCGGTTGGGCAAAGTCAGCTTGCGGTGATGTGGGACGTGACGAGCACCGATGTGTCGGCGTTCAATCACATTCCAGGCGGATCGAACGTGCTGTTCATGGACGGACATGTGGCGTTTGAGCGGTATCCCGAGTTGACGTTCCCGACCAGCGAAGAGTTTGCGATTCTTTCGGGAGCAGCAGCGAACTTCTGAGCGCGTAGTCAATTCCCTTTGACCCAAGACGTTGCGGGAGATGCCTCTTCGGGGGCGTCTCCCGTAGTTTCTTTGTGTGGTGGTGGAGAGCTGTGAGCGCCTGAAGAGCCGGCTGGAAGCCGGCGCTACAATTCAGAAAGCTGGATGGATGTTGGCGGAGTAAATCGAGGGGTCGACTGAAAGCCAGCGATGCGAAATGCAGCGACCGGGCCTTCTACTGTGACGTGAGGTAGGAGCGGAGCAGGGCGCAGAGTCTCTCCGAGGAACGTTGGGCGACAGCGACGACGTCCTCATGCGTGAGAGGTTGCGGGGTGCAGCAATTATTGGTGACGCAGGAGACGACGGCAAACCGTATGCCGCGTTCGATGCAGCGCTGGGCCTCGGGGGCGGTGCTCATGCCGACGACGGCACCTCCGAGATGGCGGAGGACTGCAATTTCGGCGCGGGTCTCGTAGTTGGGTCCGTGCATCCAGCGGTAGTCTCCGGTGTGGTCGCAGCCGGGGATGACGAAATCGGCATCGATGGATTCGGGGCGATTGGGCCAGTTGACGAAAGGCCATGTGCACAGGCGCGGAACGGCGACGAGGTCGCCTGGATTCATGGAAGGCAGGAGGCCGCCAACGACGTTGGTGAAGACGATGGTGTTTGCGCCGCACGCGGAGAGGTAGTCCACGGGGGCAGTGACAGCGGCGCAGGGCAGGCCTTCGTAGAAATGCAGTCGGCCGCATTGGAGGATAAGCGGGACCTTTCCGCATGTGCCGCGCAGAAAGACGCGGTCGTGGCCGGCCAGGGTTTCATGGGCGAGGCCAGGGATTGCGGTGAAGGGGATCTTCTCGTGAACGGTGTCGAGCAAGGACTTCAGGTCCAAGCCCGAGCCGGAAACGACAGCCACGGAGGGGGTCAGGTTGGCCATGACTCGGGGAAGAACAGCTTGCTGTAGAGTTGCATGGCGTAGGAATCGGTCATGCCCGCGAGAAAATCGACGGTGCGGCGCTCGAGAGGCTCATTGGGATCGCCTGCGCTGCTTTCATGAGTCGGATTTTCCATGACGTAGGAATAGAGTTCGCGCA
>JBHEKO010000754.1:0-2894 GCA_041859475.1 Candidatus Hydrogenedentales bacterium | reverse complement strand
CGACAACGCGCCGTTCCACGTGCGGCCCGGTGCGCTCGGTTGCGTCGCGCCCGCCGTAAGCTGCCCACTCATGGCAAACTCGTTCCACAACGCGTCGAAGTCGTCCCACTGAGGTTTCGCCGTCACGTTGGTGTCGCCAAGCACGGATAGGGCCATCCCGCCTGCAAGCGGATACTCGGGGCTGATGCCAGTCATCGGCGCATAGCTGAGCTTCGATGCCGCGGCCATGACGTTGCCGATGACCGCTTTGCGGTCGGAGCCATCCACCCACTTCTCGGGATTGGCGAGGCAGACCACAAGCATCCCCTTGCCGTACTCCCCGGCTACGACGAGCGGCTTGCCCTCGTCCGTTTCCAGGAGCACGTGAGTTTGGCGCTTGAGCCGGACTCTATCCAGTGTGTAGGCAAGCTCCACCTCATCGGGGGCCTTGCTGACTCCGGCGAGCGCAGGCGATTGCGCGTTCAGCTTCACGCGCGCCGGTTCGAGAATCGCCTTTCCCCACGTGAGCGGTAGCGCTTTGATATAGCGCTTCGACAATTCCTTGGTGATGCGCTCCGCTTGGGGCGAGTTTCCGAACGTGATCTCGTCCACCAGGATGTGACCCCAAGCGCCGGTGTGGCTGTCGACTACCTCGATGACGCCCGTCTTGCCCTTGTACGCGCTGACGTCCCACGTAACGGACCGAAGCGTTTCGGAGTTCTCGCCTACTGCCGTTGCGACTACGTTCCCGTCGACACGCAGGTTCACGCAGGTTTGTCCCGCATGGCTGCCGCCGCCAACCTTCAAGTGGACGAACTTCTTCCGAATCGTGAAGGGTCGCGACGTGGCCTTGCCCGTGGCCGGGTCGCCGTTCGCAAAGGAACTCAAGTAGTACTTCCCGTCCCAGCCGCTCACCGGCAACTGATTGTGCAGCGTGCCCGTAACAGGTGCGGAACCGAAGCAGGTTCCCTCGATGGTCCAATCGCCGAAGTTACCGGACTCCCAATTCTCGAAGACCTCCACCTCGCCTGCGTTCCCGCGCCGGCGCAACTGCGTCAACAGGGACATTGAATCGTTCGAGAGCACCGCCGTGGCCCCTTTTTCAACGGCGTCGAGAAGGGCCTCCAACTCCCGGTTGGTCAGTTGGCCCGCAATGTCGGCCACCCAATGCACGTCGCTTGCTTTGCCTTCACGCGCGATGGGCAGCGGCATGCCGAACTTGACCTTCGCGTTCGCGGCATGGCGCATGTGCAGCGCCACGTTGGCGTCGTTGGTCTGAATGCGAACCGGCGCACTGAATGCGTGGCTGCTTCCTTCCTTCGCGCCCAGGTGAAGCGTCGCCTGGCCGTCTTTCTTCGCATACGTGTTCAGGTTGAAGCCGGCTTCCGTATACGCCACGCCTTCCAGCGGGCGGTAGCCGTCCCATCCAACCAAATTCGGAGCGGCGGCAAGCAACGAGACTTCCACCGGCGTCTGGCCCGTATTCCGCACAGTGAATCGGAAGACGACGGCGGGTAGCGCGGAGTCCTTCGAGTTCAGCGGGATAAACGGCGAATACGCCTCCATGTTCACGGAAACCGGCAGGTTATCGTCGAGATACCGGAGCCACGCGAAGGGATACTCCCCCTCGAACTCGACGGCATCGACGCCCCGCGCCTCGGTCTCGGTCCGCGACTGCAGCAGGCGCGTAACAGCCTGCACCCCCGGCGCCTTCGCACGGATGGCAAAGCATGACCCCTTCGCCGTCGCTCCAAAATTGAAGTTGTTGACCATCTGCCACGGATTCAAGGTTCCGTCGCCGCGGAGGTAGACTTGCCCGCCTCCGATTCCCCCCAGGGGCATCGCGATATGCGTCAGTTCCGCGCCGCGATACACGCGCCGGGCGCCGGGTTCCTCCAGCGCCTTCGTCCAGGATTCCAGCGCTTCCGCTTGGGCCTCCTGTGCCGCCGCGAGGCTGATTCCTCCCGCCACGATGGCGGCGGTCTTGATGAAGTCCCTTCGATTTAGCCCCTCGCCGGATTTGCCCGCGCAGCACGACTTTCCCCCGCAGCACGAATAGCCTGAGTCTGGCATAGCCCGCTCCCTCACGGAATTGATTGGTTCGACAGGCCCGAGGGCCGCCGGTTGTCATTACAGATTAGGAGTCTAACAGAACGGAGTCCACGGGCGAAAGACTCAGCGATGCTTTCAGCCCGTCCCGCGAGGACACGCCCAATTCTCCCGTGGGGACCCCCCGATACTTTGACGATTCAAGGGTACCGGGCGTGGACCCGAGGTGTCGTATCCGGCGGCCCGGGTTGGGAATATGACGGCGGCAGATACGTCCGACTTCCACAAGGGGTACCCCCCACTATTTTGACGATTCAAGGGTACCGGACATGGAGCCAAAGTCTGGAGTCCCGGTTCCAGGGTTGGGGACACAACCGTCTGGGGACGGCTGGGCCCTCGACCGAAGTCTCCTATAATATAGGGCTGGTTTGTTGCACTCGTGAGGGTGCCGTGCCCCAGCGGAGGACGTGGGGACGGAGGCAAGATTGGGTCACGGGGGTTGCGGGGAATATGAGGAAGAGGCAACCGGGGGCTTCGGGTTCGGAAGCAGCCTGGCCTCGTTTAGGATCTTCCCGGATCAGGCGGTCCGGCATGCTTGCATTCACTACTGCCTAGTCAAAGAAAGAGGCCGAGGACGGCGTCCGTCGCTCGGCCTTGGGAATATGGGTCTTCAACTACGCTTTCGGAGGGGGCACCATCCCTGCAGACGACTGCTTATACGGGAGGTGTTCCTTGAGGATCTTGTCTTTGCGTTCTTGGCGGTACTGGCGGATCTTGTCGGCGAGTTCGGGACGCGCTACGGCGAGGATCGCCATTGCGTACAGGGCCGCGTTGGCGGCTCCGGAGGGGCCGATGGCGAACGTCGC
>JBHEKO010000678.1:0-14624 GCA_041859475.1 Candidatus Hydrogenedentales bacterium | reverse complement strand
TTCAAGGTGCAGGATGGTGTCGGTCATGCAGACGACCAGGTCCGGCGACACGGGACAACTCCGCATGAATTCCAGCAACTCCGCGGGCACGCAGGTAATCGGCAAATCGCCCGCGCGGTGTCGCAACTCGTCCAAGAGCGTCGGACTGAGGTCGACGGCATACACCTCGTAGCCCGCCTCGGCCAGCGGCACCGATTGGAACCCCGAGCCGCATCCCAGGTCAACGGCAGTCTTCCCCGCGCCGTCGAGTAGGCCATGATCGCGGAAGAACGCACGATTCTCCTCGGTCTTCGCATCCCATCCGCCATACATCCACGTGTAGTGCTCGGCCAGTAGGTTCTCGTAGTGCTCCAATGCAGTTGCCATGAGCGGTCTCCTGTATTGAATTCGGTTTGCCCTGCAGCCGTGGAGGATTATCGCAGATTATGGGCCGTGTACGAACTGAAAAGAAGTCGGGACGAGGGAACGCGGCTTGCTAGCGTATGGCGTCCGGCGATCCCAGGCGACAGACGGCTTCGGGGGAGATGAGCTCGTCGAATTGTTGTGGGGTGAGCAGGCCTTCGCTCAGGACCGTCTCGCGGATCGTCTTTCCGTTGCGTTGGGCCTGCGCCACGACTTGGCACATGCGGTCATAGCCGAGCGCGGGCAGCAATGCGGTGGCGATGGCCGTGGAACTTTCGACGTGGGCGCGGCAGCGGACTTCGTCGGCTTCGATCCCTTCGACGCAGTGGCGGCGCAAGATGTCGCACGCGTTGGCGAGGAGGTCGCAGCTTTCGAGCAGGCACGCGGCGACGAGCGGCAGAAACGCGTTGAGTTCGAGATCGCCGCGTGAGCAGGCGTTGGCGATGACGGCGTCGTGGCCCATGACGAGCATGGCAGCCTGGCTGACGGCTTCGGGAATGACGGGGTTCACTTTGCCGGGCATGATGGACGAGCCGGCTTGGCGCGCGGGGAGGCGTATCTCGCCGAGGCCCGCTTCGGGGCCCGAGGACAAGAGCCGCAAATCGCTGCTGACTTTCAGCAACGATACGGCGCACGCCTTGAGTATGCCCGAGACTTCGACGAACACGTCCGCGTTTTGCGTGGCATCGACGAGATTCTCCGCGCGGGCGAAGCCGATGCCCGTTTGTTCGCGGAGGGTGTCCACGACGCGGAAGATGTATTGGCGCGGTGCGGCAAGCCCGGTGCCGATGGCGGTGCCGCCGAGATTGACGACACGGAGACGTTCCTCGCATTTGAAGATGCGCCAGCGGTCGCGGTTGAAGGCTTCGGCGTAGGCGCCCATCTCGCGGCCAAGGGTCGTGAGCACGGCGTCCTGCATTTCCGTGCGGCCCACTTTCACGACGTGCGCGAATTCCTTTTCCTTCGCCTGGAAGGCTTCCTGCAATGCGAGGACCTTGTCTTCGAGGCGCTTGATGAGGCGGATGGCGGCGAGTTTCAGCGCCGTCGGATAGGTGTCGTTCGTAGATTGGTGCAGGTTGATGTCGTCGAGCGGCGATACACGACCGTACGCGCCGCGCGGGTGGCCGAGGATTTCGAGGGCGCGGTTCGCGATGACCTCGTTCACATTCATGTTGGTGCTGGTGCCCGCGCCGCCTTGCAGGGCGTCGACGACGACGTGATCCGCGAGTGCTCCGCCGGCCATTTCACGGCATGCGTGCAGGATGGCATCTGCCTTGGGGGCGTCGTCGGCCCACGCGCCGAGGGCGTGGTTCGTCAGCGCGCATGCGAGCTTGACCACGCCAAACGCGCGCGCCAGTTCCGGATGCGTGGCGCGGCCCGCCAAGGGGAAATTCTGCATGGCGCGTGCGGTGTGCGCGCCGAAGTAAGCGTCGCCGGGCACGGAGACCTCGCCCAACAGGTCATGCTCACTACGATTTGGAATTGGAGAAGTCATCGAGTCTCCGGTGTTCGGGGACGCGGAAAGCAGGGACAGACACGTCTCCATCCGCTGAGGCGGACTTCGCTTGTGTCAGTCCCTGTTTTCCGCTATCTCTCCTCGCATTCTATCCGAATTGCCGAGAGCGGCGATCACTTGGGATGGACGAAGATCATTTCCTGGACCTGCACGCCTTCGACGGCGAGCAGTTTGTCGCGCATTTCGTGGATCAGGCTTGCTTCGCCGTACATCTCGAGGATGATAAGGCCGCTGGGCGAGCAGAAGCTCTTGTCGACTTCGTGCAGGCCCAGGCGCGTCTTGATGTTGCAACCGTATTCGGAAAACAGGTCCTGAACGACCCGCGCATTCTTGACGCGGTTCGTGATGTGTACTCCGATAATGTAGTGATTTTCCATGGTCTTTGTTTCCCCCTTTCAAACGTTACTTCGAATTTCTATCGATTACACGCACACGTCGCGCTCGCCTCGTTTCACACGGTCGATCATGGATTCGGATGCACCGCGGCGCGACGGCGTGAACCGTTGGAGTGTGGCTTTGATGCATTCGTCGCCCACGGCGCGCGTTTCGGGCGAGCCGTAGTCTTCCAGATATTCCACGAAGGTGCTAAGTGCGTTTACGTCGCAATGATCCTTGATTTTTCCCGGTTTCGCAAGGTCCATGAAATCGGCTCCGGTGCGGCCCATGCGGTAGCATGCCGTGCAGAACGACGGGATGTAGCCGAGCGCCGCGATGTCGCGAATGACCTCGTCGAGATCGCGGTGATCGCCCAGCGAGAATTGGCTGCCGTCGTACTTTTCCTCGGCGTAGCCGCCGGGATTGGTGCGGCTGCCCGCGGAGATTTGCGACACGCCGACCGCGAAGGTTTCGCGGCGGATGTTTGGGGTTTCGCGCGTCGACATGATGATGCCGGTGTAGGGCACGGCCAGGCGCAGTATCGCGACGAGCTTGCGGAAATCGACATCCGAGACCGGGTGTGGCGGATGCGCGGCCATGCTGGACCCGACGGCGGGTTCGAGGCGAGGCACGCTGATGGTGTGCGGGCCGACGCCGAATTTCTTTTCGAGGTGTTCGATGTGCTGCATCAACGCGAGGACTTCGAAGCGCCAGTCGAAGAGGCCGAACAGGATGCCGACGCCGACGTCGTCGATGCCCGATTCCATCGCGCGGTCCATGGCGGTCACGCGCCAGTCGAAGTCGGCCTTCTTGCCGAAGGTGTGCACCTTGGAGTAGGTCTCGCGATGGTAGGTTTCCTGGAACAACTGATACGTGCCGATGCGCGCCGCCTTGAGTTCCGCGAACTCTTCGAGGGTCAACGGCGCGACGTTCGCGTTGATGCGGCGGATCTCGCCCTTTCCGCTCTTCACGGAGTAGATGGTGTCGATGCTCTTGAGGATGTAGGGGAATCCCTCGTTGGGATACGATTCGCCCGCGACGAGCAGGATGCGCTTGTGGCCCTGCTCGACGATAATCTTCGTTTCGTTGGCGATCTCTTCCTGGGTCAAGGCGCGGCGTTTCACGTCGGTATTCGTCTTGCGAAACGCGCAGTATAGACACTCGTTATTGCAGAGGTTCGATACGTACAACGGGGCGAACAGCACAAGGCGGCGCCCGTAGATTTCTTCTTTTACGCGGCGCGCCGTGTCGAACAACTCCGACAACAATTGCGGGTCGCTCACGGCCATCAGGGTGGCCACTTCTTCCGCGTTCAGCCCGTTGAGTTCAAAGGCCTTCGCCAACACTTCCCGCACGCAGGCCGCGTCTTTGCTCGCGCCGTGGTGCAGGGTGGCCGCGATTTGCTCTTCATTGATAGGAACTGTGTCTGTCTCGTTCATGATAAATCACCAACCCTTTTCGTCTTATTCTACCGCACAGGCGCCCGTGGCCATGAAAGGTTCGACAGGCCCAGCGAAAGCCTTCAGATTTCGCTGGGCCTGCCCCCATGAGGACCTATGCAACGCTCAAACAGCCGTTACGCAGCCGTCCCGTAACCTACTCGATATACTTCCCTCGAGCCGTGTAGTGGGTGTGCAACAGCTTGTGGCTGATGTGCCCACACGGGCCGTCCGTCAGGAATTCATTATACACCTTAGCGACGGCCGGGTTTTCGTGCGATTTACGCACGTTGTAGGCCCGGTCTTCGCTGTAGATGGCTTGGGCGCGCGCGGCGCGAATCGCGGGGCTTGTGGGAATCGGCTGGCCGCCGCCTCCCAAGCACCCGCCCGGACACGCCATCACTTCGATAAAGTGGCATTCGCTGAACTTGCCGCCTGCCTTTATGTCGTCCATGACCTTCTTGGCATAGGCTGTTCCGTGGGCCACGGCGACCTTCAGGGTCGCCCCCTTGAGCCATTCCCAATCGTTGAACAACGGCTTCAGGAGATCCGGCACCGGGCCCACTTCCGTGATCGGAAGTTCGGCGTACTTGATGCCTTCGAACCCGCGCACGGGAACGATCTCGGCGTGGTCGAAGAAGTTCTCGACCTTCTTGCCGGTGACCAACTCGATCACCGAGCGCAGGGCCGCTTCCATGACGCCGCCCGTCGCGCCGAAGATCACGCCCGAACCCGTGGCCGAGCCGAAGGGATCGTCGAAGTCCGACTTCTCCAAGTCGGGCAGGTAAATGCCCGCTTCGCTGATCATCTTGCCGAGTTCGCGCGTCGTCAGGCCGTAGTCCACGTCTTTGTAGCCGCTGTCGCACATTTCGGGGCGGTTGCACTCGAACTTCTTCGCGGAGCACGGCATCAGGGCCACCGACACGATGTCTTTCGGGTCGATCTTGTTCAGCTTCGCGTAGTACGTCTTGATGAGCGCGCCGAACATCTGTTGCGGGCTCTTCGCGGACGACAGGTTATCGGTCATCTCCGGATAGAAATGTTCGAGGTACTTCACCCATCCCGGCGAACAACTTGTGAGCTGCGGCAAGGCGACGGGCTGTTTGTCCACCAGCGCCTTCTTCAAGCGCAGCAGCAGTTCCGTGCCTTCTTCGATGATGGTGAGGTCTGCCGTGAAGTTCGTGTCGAACACCTTGTCGAACCCGCACTGGCGCAAGGCCGTGTTCATCTCGAAGGTCAGGGCGCGGCCCGGCGGCAAGCCGAAGCATTCGCCGATGCCCGCGCGCGGACTTGGGGCGGTCTGCATGATCACGTGCTTCGTCGGGTCGTCGATGGCGGCCCACACGTCGTCGGTTGGGTCATTGGCGCGCAGCGCACCCGTGGGGCACCGGTTGATGCACTGGCCGCAATTGATGCAGACCACGTCGCCGAGCGGCTTGTCCA
The DNA here is from genome assembly GCA_041859475.1 of Candidatus Hydrogenedentales bacterium. Lineage (GTDB taxonomy): Bacteria > Hydrogenedentota > Hydrogenedentia > Hydrogenedentales > SLHB01 > JAIBAQ01. The sequence continues at coordinate 9,449 of JBHEKO010000678.1, read as the reverse complement.
TGAAGGTGACGACGCGGGTTTCCGCGCCGCGGTTCTCCACTTCGAGCACGCCGACTTCCTGGAAGTCGATGCACGTGCGGATACAGCGCCGGCACAGGATGCACTTGTTCATGTCGCGCACCAGCGAGTGGCTGGAAGCGTCGATCTCGTACTTCGGCTCCGTCGGGTGGCCGAAGCGGAAGAAATCGACGCCGTACTCTTTGGCCAGGCTCTGAAGTTCGCAGTTGTTGTTGCGGGCGCACGCGTAGCATTCGCCATAGTGATCGGCCAGGAGCAGGTCGAGGATGTGGCGGCGCGCCTGGCGGACTTTTCGCGTGTGCGTCTTGATCTTGAGCGGGGACGTAATCGGGAAGGCGCACGACGCTTGCAACGCACGCTGGCCTTCGACTTCCACGACGCAAATCCGGCACACGCCCGCCACGCACAGATCGTCGTGGTGGCATAGCGTGGGGATTTTGACGCCGGACTGCCGGCATGCTTCAAGGATGGTGGTGCCCACCGGAACCTTGATGGCCCTGCCGTCGATCTCGATGGATACTTTACCGCCGATGGCTTGGGACCCGGCGTCTTTCATGTCAACCGCATGCCCTCGCTGACTCACCGGGGCGCGGGATACATCTTTTCCAAATGAGGTAGTGGATTCGGACATGGTTTACTCCTTCTCCCCGGGAGCCGCGGCAATCCGGCCCATGAGTTCGTCTTTGAAGTGCGCGACAATGGATAGGAACGCGTTCGGCGCGGATTGGCCGAGGCCGCATTTCGACGCCAACTGCATGGTTTCGCCCAGCCCGCGCAGCTCTTTCAGGTACTGCATCGAGCAAGCGCCATTCGACAGCTTCTCGACGCCTTCCAGCAGCTTGGCGGACCCGGCGCGGCAGGGCGTACACTGTCCGCACGATTCTTCGACAAAGAACTCAAGGAAGTTGCGAGCCACGTCAACCATGTCGCGGCCCGGTCCGAACACGATGATCGAACCGCCGGTCGGCATATCTTCGTAGGCGATGGTTCGCGCAAAGTCCGAAGCGGGCACGCAGTGGCCCGACGCGCCGCCGATCTGCACGGCCTTCGCGTTTTCGCCGCCGACTTCTTTCAGGAGATCGGCCACGCTGATACCCATGGGGAATTCGTAGACGCCCGGGTGTTCGCAATCGCCCGATACGCTAAACAGTTTCAGCCCGGTCGACTTGTCGGTCCCGATGCTCTTAAACCAGTGCGCGCCTTTCGCGAGAATGCAGGTCACCCACGCCAAGGTCTCCACGTTGTTTACGACCGTGGGATGGCCGAGATAGCCCGTATCCACCGGGTACGGCGGGCGGTTGCGGGGTTCGCCGCGATGCCCTTCGAGCGATTCGATGAGGGCGGTCTCCTCGCCGCAGACGTACGCGCCCGACCCCATCCGGATCGCGATGTCGAAATTGAAGCCTTCGCGCCCGAGGATGTTCTCGCCCAGGAGGCCGTCGTTGCGCCGGCGCGTCAGGATGGCTTCAAGGAGGGGGCGCAGATAGGAGTATTCGCCGCGAAGGTAGATGATGCCGTGCTTCGCGCCGATGGCCAGCGAGGCGATCGTCATGCCTTCGAAAACGAGGTCCGCGTATTCGGTGAGGATTACGCGGTCCTTGAACGTGCCCGGCTCGCCCTCGTCCGCGTTGCAGACGATGTACTTGTCTTGATCTTTCGCGGCGGCGGCCAGATTCCACTTTACGCCCGTCGGGAAGCCCGCGCCGCCGCGGCCTTTGATGCCCGAGGCGCTGATTTCCGCGATGATTTCGCTGCGTTGCTTTTTCACTGCGTGTTGCAGGCCCGCATTGATTCTTGCGCTGCCGAAGGTCAGCGGGCCCGTCTTGGTGCTGTGCATGCCGGCAGCTCTGTCCAACGTTACGTTCATACGAGGTACTCCTGCCGTTTCTCCATCGCAAACACCCCAAAGGCCCGCCTGCACCCGTCGAGAATGTCGTGGACCTTGTCCGGGGTGACCCGCGTGAACACGTGATCGTTCACGAGCATGGCCGGGCCTTGGTCGCACATGCCGATGCAGTTTGCCCATTCCAGCGTGAACTTGCCGTCGGGCGTCGTCTGGCCGAAGGTGATGCCGAGGTCGTTCTCAAGCTGGCGCGCGACGCGATCCTTGTCCTGCATGTCGCAGGACAAGGTCCGGCACAGGCGAATGATGAACTTTCCCTTGGGCCGGTGGTCGAGGAAGCTGTAGAACGAAACCACGCCGTAGACTTCCACGGGGTGGATGTCGAGCATGTTCGCGAGCACTTGCATCGCGTGCTCGGAAACGTGGAAATACTTCGCCTGAATCTCTTGAAGGATGGGGATAAGGGCGCTCCGGGAATGCCCGAACGCGTCCCCCCACTTCCGGATGTCCTGGTTGAGCTTGTCTTGTTGGGTCTGAAACATCGACTACCCCTCCTTCTTCTTCTCGAGAAGGCGTTTCACCTTCGCGATGAGAGTGGCGGGTTCGACGGGCTTCTCCTGGAACTCTTCCACAGGCACCAAGTCGTCGTCGCTGCCATACTGCAAGCCCGTCACCATGCCGATGCTTGTCAGCATCAGGATCGGCTGGGTGAAGCTCTTGCGGCGCAATTCCTGCGCCATTGTCATTCCGTCGTCCGGCTGCTCCATCATGACGTCCAGGATGAGCAAGTCCGGTTTGAACGACTCCACGGCGGCCATTCCGGAAGTCTTGTCGTGCGCGCAGGCCACCTCGAAACCTTCGTTTTCGAGGAAGATAGTCGCGGCCTCCGTGATGTCGGGATCATCATCGACGATCAGGATCTTAGCCATACCCCCAACTCCTTATTTGGCAGGTGTTTGACTCCACGAAGCCCCTGGATAATCCCCCTTTGGAAGCCAGGCTGGGAGGCCATTCGCCGAGCCGTTCACAGGTTAATCGTGATTTTTTTCACGATTATTAATCCAGTTATACAACAAGTCACGATAAAATGCAACCCTTTTGTGGCGTAGATCTCAAAGCGGACGCCAACTTACGCATAATGTTCATATTTCGCAGTGAGGAACGGGCGATAACTTGCCGCAGCCCGTGGCGATGACATCGAAGAAGCTGGTGGGATTCGCCTTGGCCGGTGCTCCGCTGAGCGCCCGGGCTTCCTGGAGCGTGTTGGCTATAGGTATTCCGCGACGAAGCGGTGGGAGAGCTCCGCGACGAGCGGAGTCATGGGGAACTCGCCTGGATACCGGATATACACGGCGCGGCCGTCCGAATACAGGACATTGGTTCCGAGGGTGCCGGAGGTGGTTTCGGAGAGTTTGGTGGAGATGAACTCCCAGCCGACGATGGCCGTTTGCGTGGGGGGCTCGGCCATGTTGAGCGGTTTTAGATAATGGACGCTTCCGCCAGCGTCTTCGGCGACAAGTTCACCGGAGGCGGCGTATTTAAGCGGTTCCGTGGCCGATGGCCGGATAAGGGTGTTCCAGTAGGCGGCGAACTCCTGTTCGGAGTGCACGACGTACTTCAGTTCGGTGACCAACGATTCTTGATAGGTTTGGCGGTACGCAGCCCGGCAGGTTTCGCGGCTGGGCCGGGGGTCGAATTTGGCGTCGCCTGCCATGTCGCCGATGGCTTTCTGGTGCAGCCCTTCCTTGATGGCGACTTCCTTGGCTTTGCGGAGCGCCTTGGTGAGGACGGGCAGTTGCAGGGCCATCAGGATTGAAATGATGGCGACGCAAATGAGGGTTTCGAGCAGGCTGTATCCGTGGCGCGATCGCATAAACATGACCGTCAATCCCTGTTTGCAAGGTAAACGTCAATGGACTCAGAGTACGGGTATGATGCCAGGATTGCAACGGGACATTTCGGTTGCGCCTTCCCTTAATGCTATCCTACACCCAGAGTCTTATTTCTGCAACGGGGTGACGACCTCATGAGCAAGGCCCAGCCAACCCAGCTTGCGAATCACGTGCGTGTGGTGACTGCCACGTCGTTGTTCGACGGCCACGACGCCGCCATCAACATCATGCGACGGCTCCTCCAGGATGCGGGCGTCGAGGTGATTCACCTTGGGCACAACCGCTCCGTCAAGGAAATCGTCGATGCTGCCATCCAGGAAGACGCGCATGCCATCGCCGTCAGTTCTTACCAGGGCGGGCACGTCGACTTCTTTCGCTACATTATAGAAATGCTGAAAGAGCGCCGTTCCGATCACATTTCCGTTTTCGGGGGTGGGGGCGGCGTCATCGTCCCGAGCGAGATTCGCCTGATTGAATCGTTTGGCGTCTCCAAGATCTTCTCCCCGGAAGACGGGCGCAAGCTGGGCCTGCGGGGCATGATTGACCTAATGCTCCTGCGCATCGACCACCCGCTGGATGTGCAGGGGATTCTTTCCGCGCCGCTACGCCTCCGGCCCGGGGATTGGCCGGCCATCGCGCGCCTCATCACCGCGGTCGAAGTGGCCAAAGCCCACGGCCACGGACTCCTGGAGCGCATTCGTGCGTCGCTGGGCAGCCTTCCGGCTCGCACCGTTCCCGTGCTGGGCGTCACTGGGACGGGCGGCGCGGGCAAGTCTTCCCTGGTCGATGAGTTGGTCCTCCGATTCCTGCACGATTTTTCCGACAAGTCCGTAGCGATTTTGTCGGTCGACCCGACGCGGAGACGATCGGGCGGGGCGCTGTTGGGGGACCGCATCCGCATGAACGCCATCGACCACCCCCGCGTCTACATGCGATCGCTGGCGACGCGGTCCCGCGGCGGCGAAGTGTCGGAGTCCCTCGCGGACAGCATCGCGGTCGTGAAGGCGGCGGGGTTCGATTGGGTCATCGTGGAGACGGCGGGGATTGGCCAAGGCGACGCGGCCATTGTGCCGCTCGTCGATGTTGCGCTCTATGCGATGACCGCGGAGTTCGGCGCGCCTACGCAGCTCGAGAAGATTGACATGCTCGATTTCGCCGACCTGGTCGCAATCAACAAGTTCGAGCGCCAGGGGTCCGACGACGCGTTACGCCACGTCCGCAAACAGTACCAGCGCAATCGCTCTCTGCTGAACGTGCCCCCCGAGACGATGCCCGTCTACGGCACGATTGCCTCGCGCTTCAACGACGACGGCATAACCGCGCTGTACCTCGACGTGCTCAATACGCTGCGCAAGAAGTGCGGCGTGAATTGGGAAACGTATCGAAACCGCCTGCCCGGTACGACGTCCACGGCGAAGTCGATCATCGTTCCGTCGAAGCGCATTCGGTACCTGGCGGAGATAGCGGACACCGTGCGGGCGTACCACCGCTGGGCAGACGACCAAGCCGCGATTGCGGAGTGGCTCTGGCGGATCGACGGCGCACTGTCCCTGCTTGAAGCGGAATCTCCGGCGCATGCCGCTCTGATGGCGAAGCGCCAAATGCTCTTTGGCCAGATCGCGCCTCACAGCATCGCGACGCTTGAAGAGTATTCGCGCCTTTGCGGGGAGTACGCGAAAGACGAATACACGTATACCGTGCGGGGACGCGAGATTCGGACACCGCTGTACGGCACGAGCTTGTCCGGGATTCCCGTGCCGCGCGTTGCGTTGCCGCATTTCCGGAATCCGGGTGAACTCCTGCGGTGGCTGCTTCGCGAGAACCTGCCAGGGCGGTTTCCGTACACGGCGGGCGTCTTTCCCTTCAAGCGGATGGATGAGGAAACTACGCGCATGTTCGCGGGCGAGGGCGACGCCGCGCGGACGAATGCGCGCTTCAAGTTCCTCTCCAAAGACTCTGCCGCGAAACGGTTGTCCACGGCGTTCGATTCCGTCACGCTGTACGGCTGCGACCCCGGCGAACGGCCCGACATCCGCGGCAAGGTCGGCACGTCGGGCGTGTCGATTTGTTCGCTCGACAACATGAAGACGCTCTACGACGGCTTCGACCTCTGCGCGCCCACGACCAGCGTGTCGATGACAATCAACGGGCCGGCCCCGATCATCCTCGCGATGTTTCTCAACACCGCCATCGACCAGCAGTTGGATGCGTTCGAGTGCGAGCAGGGCAGAAGGCCGGACGCCAGCGAGGCGGCGGAGATTGAGGCGAGAACTTTGCGGACGGTGCGCGGCACGGTTCAGGCCGATATCTTGAAAGAAGACCAGGCGCAGAACACGTGCATCTTCTCGGTGGATTTCGCGTTGCGCATGATGGGCGACGTCCAGCAGTACTTCGTCGACCACGCGATCGCCAACTTCTATTCCGTGTCGATCTCCGGTTTCCACATGGCGGAGGCGGGGTGCAATCCCGTCACGCAAGCGGCCTTCACGCTGGCCAACGGGTTCACGTATGCGGAGTACTACCTCTCGCGCGGCATGAAGATCGACGATTTCGCGTCCAACCTTTCGTTCTTCTTTTCCAGCGGCATGGACCCGGAGTATGCCGTGATCAACCGCGTGGCGCGGCGCATCTGGGCCATTGCCCTTCGCGACAGGTATGGAGCCAGCGAACGGTCGCAGAAGTTCAAAGTGCATATCCAGACCAGCGGGCGATCGCTGCACAGCCAGGACTATCAGTTCAACGATATCCGGACGACGCTGCAGGCGTTGATGGCGCTGTTCGACAACTGCAATTCGCTGCACACGAACGCCTTCGACGAGGCCGTCACGACGCCATCGGAAGGTTCCGTGCGCCGCGCGCTGGCAATCCAGGCCATCATTAACAAGGAGCTGGGAATCTACGCCAACGAGAATCCTTTGCAGGGATCGTACATTGTCGAAGAGTTGACCGGCCTTGTCGAAGAAGCCGTCCTCAAGGAGTTCGAGCGAATCTCGAAGCGCGGCGGCGTGCTTGGCGCGATGGAACTCGCCTACCAACGCGCCAAGATTCAGGACGAATCCCTGCATTACGAATCGCGCAAGGCTTCCGGCGAATACCCCATTGTCGGCGTCAACACCTTCGTCGATCCCAACGCCGACCACGAAGCGGAAGCCGGGCGGTTGGAATTGCGCCGCGCGACGGACGAAGAAATCCAGGCGCAACTGCGCCACGTCCGCGAGTTCCAGGAGCGCAATGCGGACGCCGCCCCCGAGGCACTGAAGCGCCTCCAGAACGTTGCTCTATCCGGCGGCAATCTCTTCGCGGAACTCATGAAGACCGTCCGCACGTGCACCCTCGGCCAGATTACGCAAGCCCTCTTCGAAGTCGGCGGAAGGTATCGGAGAAACATGTAGCGACAAGAGAAAGGCCGCGCCGCGCCCGGTTGGGAACGGCACGGCCCTTCCGAAGTGCGTCACGCGAGGCGGTTCGCGGTGAGGTCGAAGAAGGGGACGCCGAGTTTGTGCAGGGCGTAGCCGGTTTCTTTGAGATGGTCGCCGTAGGCGAGCATCCAGTGGAAGCCGCGCATTTCCTGGGCGAGCATGTCGCAATCGCCTTCGATGGCGACGTCGACTTGCGAACGGCAGATGTCCAGGAAGGGATTGTCCTTGATGGTCCCCCGGAAGCCGACCCATTTCTTGTTTTCGAAATCGGGGTCGATCACGGTGACGGTCTGGCCTACCGTCATGTCCACCTTGGGCGCAGCGCCGTAGTCGGATTCAAAGTGGGTCATGAGGCGGACGGGCTCATTCTTGCGGCCGTTCATGCGGCGTGGCGCGGTGCAGTGCGCCAGGGTGATGACGCCGTGATGCGGGTAGGTCGGGTCTTGCAGGAAGACGGGCACGGACGAAATGTAATGCAGCAGGACGCCCGAGGGGATCACGACGAAATCGGATTCGCAGAAGGCCATCATGCCGTCGTCGTTGATGACGCTGAGCGTGAGGCATGCGGTCGTGTTCGACATCGGCATGATGGCGCTCATGCAGTTGTTGATGGTCATCGCGGGCGCGTCGTGTTCGGCCATCAGGGTCACGAAGATGTCGCGCAGGACGAATGCGCCCACGACGTAGTCGTGTTTGGTTTCGAGCTTGGTGCGCGGCAGTTTGAGGTACTCGGCGGCGGCGGCTTCCGCGCGCTTCATGGAGGCGGCATCGGCGCGAGCCGCCTGGATGCGCGGGCCCAGTTCGTCGTAGCTGACGGGACGGATGTCCATCTTCCACTGGCCGGCGGCGATCTTCGGGGCGTTTTGTCCGCCGGCGCCCCAGCCGCTGGCGTCGCCAATCGCGACGATGCGGCAGCCAACGGTGCTCTTGAGCGCGGACAATGCGCGCAGACGCCACAGGACATCGTCGTTGGAATCGACGACCACGTCCATGGGTTCGAGTCCGGGTTGCCCCCATTCGTCAACGGTCTTGCGGAGTAGACGCGGGTGCGCGATTTCGTACCAGAGGTAGACGGGACCGGACTTGTGACGCACGAAGACGATGTTGTGGCGCTTGGGCGAGATGAGCGGTTCGATTTCGCCCGCGGCCCCGTACACGAGCATGACGTCCGCGTCGCCTTCGCGGAGGGCATCGGCCGCGGCGGTATCGGACACGCGCACGACGGGACGGATCTCCAGCGGGAATTCGGCCTTCGCTTGCATGTCCTTCAGGTCGGCCGTGATGCGCGCCGTCTCGGCTTCGATGTCGGCGTTTGTGTGCAGGCCGCCCCAGGGACGCCAACTCGTGGCTTCGCGCCGCTCGTAGACTTGGCAGGTAAGGGCGGGTTGCACGGTGAGGCATTTCCGCTTGAGCGATGGGATGCGATGGATGGCGGGTACGGCGGCGGCGATGGGGACGTTGGAGACGGTTTCGCAGCCGGACAAGATGGCCGTGGCGGCCGCTCCTCCGCCGACCGAAGCCAGAAACGAGCGGCGTCCCATCGAATGGGACGAACAACCGCAGCAGCCCTCGTGTGAATGCATGGCGCACTCCCCCTTGTTGTACCGCGCGCGATTGTGCCCCCCGGCTTGGTTCCCCGCGTGCGCGGTTCCTCGCGCCAGTATACACCCCCCATTCCTCGTGTAAAGGGCGTTCCGCACAGGGTAGTTGGGTTAGGAGACCGTGGGCGTCGCGGGTAGGACCACGGGGCGGACGATTTGCGAAGTCTGCGGCTGCCCGCGGACGTTTCGGCGAAACGTCCCTACCTAGTCAATCGTTTTAGGTAGGGCGCACAAGCGAAGAGACCCCCGTTTCCGGGGGCCTCATTCGACACGCTGCATTCTTCGGGGAAGTGCTGCGCGGGGAGACGTTGACTATTTCACGTGAGCGGGTTCGTCGACCTCGTTCTCGACGTGGTGGCCGACGGGGGCCGGCGTGCGGTACGCGGGAGGCACATCGTCGACGATGTCGGTGCAGAGCCAACGGAACTTGCCTTCCATGAAGGCGTTGCCCACTTTCGTGAACGTGCGGTTGTGGTTCTTCTTCACGGCGCGGAAATTGTTTTCGATGCGTGTGCGCGCGTTCTTGCAGTAGAGATCGGCCAATTCCTGCGGACCCTGGTTGCTCGGGTCTTGCGCCAAGTGCGCCTCCGCATACGCGAGCGATGACGCCATCGTGAAGAGGTCGACGCCGACCTCGACGAAGTTCGCGAGCAAGAGCTGTTCGTATTCGAGCTTG
>JBHEKO010000611.1:0-6485 GCA_041859475.1 Candidatus Hydrogenedentales bacterium | reverse complement strand
GTCATCGGCATTGACCCGAAGCACGGTGCGTTTGTCCTGGGCCATGGTCGTGTCGTGGAGTTGCTCGGGATTCATTTCTCCCAAGCCCTTGTAGCGCTGTATTTCAATACCCTTTTTCCCCAGTTCATGGAGGAAATGGTGGACTTGCATCAAGTCATCGGTTTCGAGCAACACTTCGCCGTTGCCGTTTTCGATGCGGTACGGCGCGTCGCCCAGTGCGGCGATAGACTCGTCGTGCAACGCAAGCACGGAAAACTCGTGGCTGTGGAGAAACGCGAGGTCGACTTGGCCTTCGCGGCGGATGATTCGCGGCCGCTCGTGGCCATTGCCCCCGTTCCCATTTCCGTTTCCATTGTTGTCCGCGAGATCCATCTGCTCATGGTGCGTATTGACGATTTCGATGCCAGGGAAGAAGTCCGCGATTTCCAGCTCGGAGATGCTCGTGGGTTCGAGGTGCTTATCTTTCGCGAGGCGCAAGCACTTCAGGATGGAGGCGCGCGGTGCGCCATAGACGCGTTCGATGCGCGAAAACATGCGGGAGCGTTCTTGCGCCGAACGCAGCGCGCGCGTGAGATTCTTGAGATTTGCCGTGGAGCGATCTTCGGACCCGCTCACCTGGGCGGAGATGCTGACGGACTCGAGGACGGTCTCAAACAGGAAGCGGGTGAGCTCGTCTTCGGTGCTCAGGTAGCGGGACTTCTTGCCCTTTCGAACGAGGAACAAGGGGGGCTGGGCAATGTACAGATGTCCGCGGTGAATGAGTTCGGGCATTTGCCGGAAGAAGAACGTCAACAGCAGGGTCCGGATATGGGCGCCGTCAACGTCGGCATCGGTCATGATGATGACTTTGTGATACCGGAGATTCTCAATCTTGAAGTCATCTTTGCCGACGCCGACGCCCAAGGCGGTGATAATCGAGCGGAGTTCTTCGTTGTTGAGCATGCGGTCGATTCGCGCTTTTTCGACATTGAGGATTTTGCCTCGGAGCGGAAGGATGGCCTGATATTTGCGGTCGCGGCCTTGCTTCGCGGAGCCGCCTGCGCTATCGCCCTCGACGATGTACAGTTCGCAAAGGGCCGGGTCCTTTTCCGAGCAATCCGCGAGTTTTCCGGGAAGCGACCACGAGTCGAGCGCGCCCTTGCGGCGGGTCAATTCCTTTGCCTTGCGGGCGGCCTCGCGCGCACGCGCCGCGTCGGTGCATTTGCTTACGATGCGGTTGGCGACGGAGGGATTCTCTTCGAAATAGGTTTGAAGCCCTTCGTATACCAGCGAATTGACGATGCCCTGGACCTCGCTGTTCCCCAACTTCATCTTGGTTTGGCCTTCGAACTGGGGATTGCGCAGCTTGACGGAGATGATGGCCGTCAGGCCCTCGCGCGTATCGTCGCCAGTGATGGCGTAGTCGTTCTTCTTGAGGAGATTGTTGCGGCGCGCATAGTCGTTGATAGCTTTGGTCAGGGCGGTCTTGAATCCGCTCAGGTGCGTTCCGCCTTCGTGCGTGTTGATGTTGTTTGCAAAGCTCATGATCACATCGGAATACGATGTCGTGTATTGCATCGAGACTTCGCACTGGACGGACTCTTTTTCGAGTTCGACGTAGATGGGCTTGCGGTGAAGCGCTTCTTTGTTCTCGTTCAGGTACGAAACGAACTCGATGATGCCACCTTTGTACTGGAGGACCTCGGCTTCGGCGTCCGTACGTTCGTCTTCGAAGATGATCTTGATGTTCTTGTTCAGGAACGCCAACTCACGCAGGCGTGCCAAGAGCGTGCTTGCAACGAACGTTGTGTCTTCGAAGATATCGCCGTCGGGCTTGAACGTGACGCGCGTACCGGTCGATTTCACCTTTCCGCGAACTTCAATTGGCCCCGCGGCAACGCCGCGCTTGAACGTCATGAAGTGAACTTGACCGTCGCGCTTTACTTCCACTTCCAGCCATTCGGACAGTGCATTCACGCACGAAACACCCACGCCGTGCAGACCACCGGAGACTTTGTAGCTTTCGTTGTCGAACTTGCCGCCCGCGTGAAGGATCGTGAGGACGACTTCAAGGGCGGTTTTGCCTCGAAACTTCGGGTGCTTGTCGACGGGAATGCCGCGTCCGTCGTCGACCACGCTGATGGTGTTATCTATGTGAACTTTGACATCAATTCGCGAACAGAAGCCCGCCAACGCCTCGTCGATGCTGTTATCGACCACCTCGTACACGAGATGGTGGAGGCCGCGAGTACCGGTATCGCCGATGTACATCGCAGGGCGTTTGCGGACGGCCGCTAGCCCTTCCAGAATTTGAATGTTGTCGCCGGTGTAAGTCTTTTCAGCCATTTGATTTACCTTGTACGCACCTAGGGCATGTGATAGGTGCAGTGGAAAGACAAGACAGTATATCAAAATGGAGGGGCGAAAACAACCTTTAACCCAAGATTTGGCGCAAGGTTAAGGCGTGTTATACGCCATGTTGTGCAGTGCGTTCGTTGTCGTCGGACTTGAGGGAGATGAATACATCGGAGACGAGTTCGCGCCCGGCGAGTTTGTTGATGCGTTTGATGAGCCCCCACTTCTCATAGGCGAAGCGATTCATCCAGACCGGGCTATCGGCTTCTATGTATAACATGTTGTCGCGTATGGTCTTAGGGAATCCGTGTGCGGCAAGTTGAGGCCCGGCGAGTTCCGGCCAGCGTGCCCAGATCTCGGCTTGCTGCAAGCGTTTACCCAAATCGGACGTAGTCTTGAGGGACTGCAGGATTTCGCCGACCGCCAGCGGCTTGACGGGTGGGGCGTCCGGATCGACCTTCCTGTGCCTTTTCGGGTACCTGCGATTGCCGTTATTGCGCGATTTGGCGTAGGTCACTGGACGAGCTTTCCGGACTCGATCGTGAGGCGGTTGCAGTCATTGCCGAACAAGTCGTCGCGGTCCGTGAGATCGGTCGTCGTAATGAAGCACTGCGCATCCCGGGGCAGTGATTCGGCAAGGCGAGCCGCGCGCGAGGCGTCCAATTCGGAGAAGACATCGTCCAGCATGAGGATAGGATACTCGCCCGTGCGGGCGCGAACCAATTCCAGCTCGGCAAGCTTCAGGGCAAGGGCGGCGGTCTTCTGTTGGCCTTGCGAAGCCATTTGGCGCGCAGGCATTCCCTCCAGGGAGAATTCGATGTCGTCTCGATGCGGGCCGTGGGTGGTGACGCCTTGCCGGACGTCCGAACGGCGAGATGCGGCCAAGACCTCCGGGAGCGCCTCCGGCGATTTCACATCCGGCCTGTAGGCGATCTGCAGGCTTTCCCCGCCGGCAACGGCCCGGTAGGCCGCGTCGCCAAGGGGGCCAAGCTCGGCCAGGAATTGGCCGCGCTCCTCCATGAGCGCCGCGCCGTGCGTATTCAATTGGGCGTCCCACGCGTCGAGTTGCGCGCTATCCGGCTCCGGGCGGCGCAAGAGTTCGTTTCGTTGCCGGAGCACTTGCCGGAACTGTTGGAGCGCGTACAGGTAACGCGGGCTAATCTGCGACAACTCCATGTCGAGAAAGGCGCGCCGTTGCGCGGCGGAACCGCGGACGATGCTCACGTCTTCCGGGGAGAAGAACACGACATTGACCTTGCCCAGAATTTCGCTGAGGCGGGTCTGCGCAATGTCGTTGACCTTGAATCGCTTCGCACCCTCCCACCAGACAGCTTCGATGGATACGTTCCTGTCGGAGCGCTTGACGTGGACATAGATGCGAAAGCGCCCCTTGCCCGCGCGAACCAATTCGGTGTCGAGGCGGGTGCGGTGGCTTTTCGATGTCGATGCGTAGAGCAAGGCCTCAAGGAGCGAAGTCTTGCCTTGTGCGTTCTTGCCTCGGATCAGGTTGAGTCCGGGTCCTGGCTGCAAGTGAATTTCGGCGATGCAGCGGAAGTTTTCGCACGCCAACGCGATCACGCGCATGGCAGTAAGCGAAACCGCCACGCGGCGTTCGGAATCATGCAATGAATCATGGCCGGGCTACTTTGCCATGTGAATCAGTTCCTCGACACTCGAAAGAGACACGATGAATCGGTCGAGGATGGGCGGGATGTCCTTGCCCTTGATCCCCGACGCTTCCCACATCTCGTCGTCAATGTGAGGAATCGATTCGGGTGAGGAGACAATCCCGGAGGCATTGCACATGAAATCCGCGAAGGCAATGGCTGCGGCCAGGGGCCTGACTTTGGGGTCCTTGCAGTATTCGAGGTCGTGATGGGCCGTAATTGCGGCCGAAAGATCTCTGGACAATCCCCACTTCAAGGCCAAGCGCCCGCCAATCTCGGCGTGGTCCGTGCCGATTACTTCGCGTTCCGCGATGTGCCCGGGCAAGCGGCGTGAGTAACTCAATGCGGCGGCGCGCTCCACGTCCTCGGAGAGGAACTCCGCGAGAATGATTTTGCCAATGTCGTGAAGCAGACCGAAAATAAACGCTTCTTCCGAGTCGGCCTTCTCTTGCGGGCAGTACTCCAGCAACACTTTCATTGCCATGCCGCAACTAACGCTGTGCCGGAGAAGTTCGTCTTTGCTCTTGCGGAAACTGTCAAATACCGCCGCCGTGTAGACAAGGTTCTTAATCACCTTAAGACCCAGGAGACTAACCGCATGGTCGACGGACGTGACTTTGTTGGTGAGGCCGTAGTAAGCGGAGTTCACGAGGCGGAGCGTCTTCAGCGCAAGCGCCGGGTCCGTCTGCATGGCCTTTCCAACTTCGGCAAGACTGGAGTCCGGGTTGTTGATTAGCTGTGTAATCCAAGCGACAGAGGAGGGCAAACTCGGCAGTGTAACGATGCCGTCAAGAAGTGAATCGATATTGCGGACCGCCGTCACGTTGTGTTCTCTGAATCCAGTTGTCGTCATTATTCGCCGCGGACCGCGGCGAACTGCCTGGGAGAGGACCCTCTACACGATATCCGGAGGGGTTAACCCCGAAGCGCCGTAGGCCCGCTCCTGCATGCAGAGTACCTCAGTTATGTCCCTGGGATGCAAGCTTTCGAGGCACTCGAGGATTGGAAATGTCGATACCTTGCCCGCCGCGTCGGCCGGCATGACGAGCATTGCGCCGCGCGGGTTGTCGCGGGAGGATACCAATACAACTTTACCCCATTGGCCATCGAGCAGGGTCACCGGAGCGACCAGCGCGGGTCCCTGGCGCTTCCATTCCATGGCGGGGCTAGTCCGGATTTCTCACAAACACACACTGCAGAGTAGTGCAACCATTTGTTGCTTCACGACGTGCTGCATGAATCGTGACTTTGGATTGTGTCTGCGAACCGTTCTCATCTCAACTGCCAATCGTGTTATTGATGAGCATACCGCACCGTCACCCTTGAGTGCTTGTACAAGACGCCGGCTAGAAGATGTATTCGGGCTCAAGGACCGGATCGAAATTCACTTCCTTGTCCGAGACCGGGAACGTGAACATCTCGTAGACGCCGGTGCCTGTGCGCAAGACTGCGCGGGTCGTGCCGAGTACCGGAACCACGCCCAGAAGGTACCCTAAAGGTTTGCCTTCTTTGAGTTTGCGGTCGAACGTCACAGGAATTTCGGCCCATCCCAATAGAACGTTCGATAGACCGCGACCCAATTTAGTCAGGCGTTTCTCGAACCCGGTCGGGGGACGAATTTCGTCATCGGGGTCGTAGGATTGCGACCAACTAACAGCCGGAATCAGCATTACGGCCGCAATCAGAACGACGCAAACCGAAGAAAGCCAAGGTTTTCTCCACGCGCTCACACCCCGTTCCTCCCTGTGTAAACAGCTACAATTCGGCGCTTTGGACGCTGAAAGGAGTCTAGCATGCGACGGGCGGGCTGTCAATCTTTTACTTGGCTCGTGTCGGGGCTCCCGGTGGAGGACTTGACGGCCGGTCAAACGAGGTCATCATTTCGAGGGCCAACGCGCAGACTCTGTCCGTCGCCTTTCCATCCAGGCCCCCATTGAAACGTTCGATGCTGACTGCTCGATTTCCGCCAAGTTGGCTGCGGCACTCGTCGTCCAGCGCGGCACGCTCCAGAACGGGAACGATGGCGGCGCGGTCGCGAGCCCAGAGTACGGCATCTTGTTCGTCAAAGAGCGGCCCGGCGCCTTCCGTAAATACGTCTCCCAGCTCGTCATTCAGGGCGATGTTGACGACGGGCTTGCCGGCCAGAATTGCCTCGATACCCATGTTCGAGTGGGTGCATGCGAAGACATCGCAGGCGACGACGCATTCGATAGCCGGACCTTGGTCGATTCGAAGCCCATACAGCCCGTGGTCGCGCGCAAACGCGACAAAGTGGGATGCCGCGTCCGGCTCGCTGGGGTGGGGCCGCAGGACGAACTGCCAACTTGGCTTGCGTGTTGCCAGTGATGCAAACGCTTGGATGGCCGCCTCGGTGATTCGGGCCGGGAATTCCCGCCGGGCAATGCACGCCGCACTCAATGCCGGAACGCTTGTCATGGCGTAGACAAGAATAGGGTGCGACGGATCGAGGTCCAGGCACGTACA
>JBHEKO010000152.1:0-4077 GCA_041859475.1 Candidatus Hydrogenedentales bacterium | reverse complement strand
TAAGAAGAAGCAGTGAGGTCTTTCTGGAAGGGGTGAGGGAACGAGCGCGATTCGCTGAGCAATCGAGCCACATCCCAGTTTATCACGACCCGCCCCCCGCTCCCATACGAAAAGCATCACATGAAGAAGTCATTCAACTTGTCTGGGCAGTTGTTGTCATCCTAATTGGAAGTGCTGTGCTCATCGTGTGCGTTGTTTTTCCAGACGCATTCATGGGCATCGTCCTTCTTGCGATTGTGATGGCCGTGCCTTTGGTGATTCTATACTTGATATTTGGTGGTGCAGTCTTGGTCAGCAGAAACCTAAAGAAAAGGTGAGCGCAATGAGTGCCATGTTCTCAAAGTGCAATTAAAGTTGCCCAATGTGAGACTATCGCGCCTGAACCCATTATGAGTCTAGAATCTGAATCCTCCTGACCATTCCTTTAGGTTTGGCTGCTGCAACACGTCATTCCATGCATCGCGTGCGGCTTGCTCACTAATGCCGTAATCCTTGGCCATTTCCTTAATACCGAAATCCAGAGGACCCATAGATGATTTTGTACTTAGAGCAGATGAAGATTGCTGCCTCTGCACAATAGGCTCTGGTCCAAGTTTTGCTCCGCGCGCCACTGTCTCCCACTGTCCTGATTCTCCAATAATCTGAACGACATATGCTTGGGAGAGTATTCGAACGTACTGAGAAGCACATAGGCGATCTCCGTACACGTATTTTTCCAGATAGGTGATTCTCTGTTCATCCTGTTTGAAAACTATTACTTCGTTATCCTTAATCCAAGCAGAGTTTTCGTGAAATGGTCGAAGAACAAAACCCGCTGGCCCGAGAATAGCTTGGATTTGATCAACGGTTGGATTGCCCAATTCTTGAGCTTCCTTCAACACGGCAGCTTTTTGTCGCAATACTTGGGCTTCACCGCTTGTTGGCAATCCTAGATCCTGACGTACCATATCTGGAATCTGTTCGATATCAAGTTGTGCAACGCCAGACTTATGAATTATCGTAAATCGGTCCCCGTTCTGAGCCTTGAATCGAACGGACTGGTATGTCTTTCCGTCAGTTGTCGTAAGTGATTTATACTCAGTCGGCAATTGCTGCGCCATAGCAACCAAAGCTGAAAAGAGAGATAGAACTATCGAATGAAGGAACAACATCCGCTTCACTGATAGGAATGCTCTTGAGTTCTTGTGCATTAACTGGCGGTAATATTCTAACGACATTCGAATAGCTGCATTCATACCGCCTCCTCCCCGGCCCAAATGTATGAAAATTCAGCATACATCGTTTTATGCGTTAATGCAATACGCCGACTTATAAGATTGAGTCTGTAATCCTTTACGTGTCTGTACCTAGAGACTCAGTGCTTAAGCTGCTTTGCCTATTGATTCTGTGGGTGGCGAGGTACTTGGCAGTTGTTGCACATTTTTGAGCCTCCTGTGCGAAGGGTGAGCTAACTACACTCTATATGGCACAGCACTGTCATTGCGTCCCTCTCTTCAGTGGAGGTTACCTTGATTGGGCCACTAAAGAATTTATCCTCAGAAATTGATGTCACTTGAGTACTCTGTTGACCCGATATACCAGGTCCTAAGCGTCTTGACACTATTTCCCATCCATTCCGCGATAATGTCCAACGCAACACCTTTTCGGAATAAAGCGTTTCCAAACGAGACTCTAAGCGTCTGATAGGGCTTAGTACGTGGCAGCTTGCACTTCTCAAGGGCTGCAATGAGTCCTCTCTTGTAATCAACGCGATAGAGAGCATTTCCGTTCACATATCTCTTGGGAGTAAACAGGAAGCTCTCCTTCCCATTTGGGAGCTCTCTAAGAAATGCATCAGAAATCGGGACGGCACGCTTTCCGGTCTTAAGGGTGAACTCATCACATTCACCCTTCCCTATGCGAATCATCTTCGCTTCCCGGTCAATCCAATCGGTCTTGAAGAACGCTATTTCATGCTTGCGAAGTCCTTGAAACGCTCCCAATAAGACGACATAGCGCAGAGGACCTCTGCAAACTGAAAGAAGCCTTTGCAGATCTTCAGGAGAGAGGATTACCAGACGGCTGTGCCTGTCCCTGCAAGGGTCAGGCCGATTCTCGCCAAAGGTTGGGTCTTGCCCCGTGTAGTGCTTGTAGCGTATCGCCCAATTGAAAATAGTACGGATGTTCGTAATGGCGTTCTTGATCGTGTATGGGCCTCTGCCCTCGCGCTTGTGCCACTCAAGATGATCAACAAAGACTTCAGGCGTGATATCTGCAAGGCAATTTGCCCCGGTGTTCTCAATAAGGTAGTCCCAATAGTACTTCTTAGCATCGAGAGTTCTTCGAGCGCGGTTGCGCCTTACCCAAGAACTGTAAAGTTCCCAGAAGTCATCGCATTGCGGATTCTTGTGAACCGGTGCTATAAGCCGCCCTTCAAGCTGCTTAGCTTCAAAGGCCTTTAGTTCACGATCAGCAATCGACTTCTTGGAGGTGCGAAGCGAGGTCCTATTCTCTTTGCCGTTTTGCAGCCAACATAGATAATAGGTCTTCTGTCGCCGTTTCAACCACGCCATATCTTGCACCTTTACGGTACAAAACACGGTACAGGAAAGGCGCTCTAGGTGTGTAAGTGCTTAGGCGCTTGAGGATGAGAACCCGATACCCCAAGCGTGTAAAGCAGATGCTCTAACCAGCTGAGCTAACCGCCCCAAGGAGGAAAGAGTATAGCACGTGGGGTGGCCGGGGTCTAATCGACCGACGTTCTTAAGTTCGGTGAGTTGGCTGCCCTAAGTCCGCCGTCTACCCCACGTCCTCATCCAGCGGAAACAGAGGCCTTGGCCTGTTCCTGTAGACAAACGCCTCCGGGCCGGCCTGGGTGACGCCGGGGGAGTCGACGGCGATGATTTCGGTGGCGATGGGGGCGTAGGCGGCTAGGGGGGCGGTGACGCCTTTGACGGTGATGGCTTTGTGGTGGTTTGGGTCGATCCCCAGGCTGAGGAGTTGGTGGAGGCTGGTGGGCATGACGCGGAGGCTATCAACTACGACGGTGTGGCCGCCGGTGGTTTGGATGACGGCGGTGAGGCCTTGGTCGAAGCGGCGGGTGCCGCCGTGGCGGGGTTCGGGTTCGATGTAGACGCCGTCGTGGATACGGATTATCGTGCCTTCGATGGGGACGGGCGCGCCGTGGTTGGAGTCGGTCTTGCCGCCGACGGTTAGCCGGACTGTCTTGCCTTCTCCCAACGCGGCGCATGCCTTGGCGGCTTCGGGGTCGAGCAGCACGACGCAGGCGCGGGGCACTTCTTGCCGCAGGATCTCGTGGAACAGAATGGTGGAATCGCCGGGGCCGCCCGCACCGATGTTGTCGCCGCTGTCCATGAGGCAGACGGTGCCATCGGTCGCGCCTGCGCGGCGGACGGCTTCTTCCACGCCGGGGAGGGCTGCGTTGAGTTCGTGGCGTTTGTCGAAGATGAAGGATGCGAGCCGTTGGGCTTCTGCTTCGGCGCGGGGGCGGTCGTTGTCGGTGGTGACCATCACAGATACGCCCATGCAGGGGACGTCGGCGTAGATGTAGCCGGGGGCGACGGAGGCCGACAGCACGCCGGGGAGGGCGGCGGTGCGTTCGAGTTCGCGCAGGATTTCGGCCATGGGCCCGGCTCCGGTGTATTGCCGCCAGATGTGGATGAGCAAAGGCAGTTTGCAGTGGGCCTGCGTAGGGCGGATTTCGCCGCGCACGATGCGGGCCATGAGCCGGGCGCATTCGATGCCGCGGTCGCGTTGGTCGACGTGGGGGTAGGTGCGGTAGGCGACGGTGATGTCGGGCAGGGCGGCCATAGGCGGGGCGATGTTGGCGTGCATGTCGAGCGAGACGATCAGGGGCGTGGCGTCGCCGATGGCGGCGCGCACGCGGCGGATGGTTTCGCTGTCGGCGCTGGGGTGTTGTTCGCTGACCATCGCGCCGTGGAGCGCGAGAAGGACGCCGTCGAAGGGAGATGGCCGCAATTCGGAGGGCGGACTTTCCAGTCCGCCGTCTTCGGGGATTTCCAGTGACTCTGGCAAAGAGGCAGACTGGAAAGTCCGCCCTCCGGAATCTCCCCGACC
>JBHEKO010000708.1:0-3392 GCA_041859475.1 Candidatus Hydrogenedentales bacterium | reverse complement strand
CGAAGCAAGGAAGGCGACCAGTTCCGCAACCTCATCCGGTCTGTTGGGCCGGCCCAAAGGAATTCCCCCCAACATGTCCATCAGCCGCTTCCGGGCTGTTGCATAGTCCGACTTGTCTTTGTCCGCCATTCTCTCGATCATTCTCGTGGCAGCGTCTGTTTCAATGAAGCCCGGCGACACCGTGTTGACCCGAATCCCCTTCGGGCTCACCTCGTTGGATAGGCCCTTGCTGTATATCGTGAGGGCCGCTTTGGCGGCAGCATAGGCAAGGGTCGAATCGTACAAGGGCAGGGTTCGCTGAATCGAGGAGATGTGAATGATCACGCCTGAGCCTCGCGCTATCATGGAAGGAAGCAGGCCGCGATCCAGACGCACAGCCGGATACAGATTCTCGTTGAAATTCTGCTGCCATATTTCGTCCGTGACCGCAATGAATCCGCCGCTCGGTGCAGAAGAGCCCCCCACGTTGTGGATAATTATGTCCACGCCGAGGAATTGCTCGAGTATCTCATGGATTACCCAGGTCGTGCCTTCAGCAGTGGATACGTCCGCCTGAATGAAATGGCTTTCCGTCTTCGCGTCCGGCGTGGACCGCGCGGTCACGATGACTGTGGCCCCGCCGCGTTGGAAGCGTTCGGCAATCGCTCTTCCTGTCCCCTTGGTGCCCCCCGTAACCAGCACGCGCTTGCCTTTGAACTCATCCGGATCGGCGATGTTGTGAGATGCGATTGTCATGACTGAACCTTTCCTTGCTCAAGAACACACGCCTAGGCTTCCCGCTCGCTGAAGCGGTGCCGTCCAAGCTTGCGCACTCTAGAAGCTTTAGCGTATTTTGTAAAGCAGATTCCTAAAAGGAAGCCACTTTCCTGGAGTAAAGTATGAAGAGCAAAGAGGCACCCGTTGCAGAGGATACGCATGAGCCACTCGCAAAGCTGCTCGGCATTCTTTCAAGCCGGTGGACGCTGCTGCTCCTTCACCGGCTGCACCTGGAGGGACCAAAGCGCTTCGGTGAATTGAAGCGAAGCCTCGGCGCGATTTCCACCAAGACGTTGACAGAGCGCTTGCGCCTGCTTGAAGCCGAGGGGTGGCTGTATCGGCATTACGAACCGACCGTTCCACCCCAAGTGACCTACTCCCTGGCCGAACGCGTGCTCGAGCTGGATCCAATGATGATCGAACTTGATCGAATCGCCGAACGCTGGTACGGAGGCGGAAAAGCTACTTGAAGGGATTCTCCAACCGGACTTGCTCGGGATCTTCGCACCCTAGGCGTGGGGTCGCGCTGGAGGAAGTATTGGCGGAGGGGAAAGGACTCGACTCTACAAGCCCGAAGGCGGCGGTTCGCCGCCCCACAAAGGCAATGTCGTTCGATTTGCGGGAGGACGCCTCAAATGCGGAGAAAGGCGCGTTTGAACCCGATTCTGACCCATGCTTGCAAGGGGTAAGCGCAAAAGAAGTGGAAAATGGAAATGGCGGTGCATCGTGGTTGTGAACAAGCCGTCTAGCTGAGGACGGTTCCAGCGCGGACCTTGTCCCATCCCATCGGCCATAGGCACGGAAACGGGCGTAGCCGGACTGCAAGCCGAATTTCCAATCGTCCGCCGCCGGTCGCCACCAACACTGGACGCTCCGCATCTAACACGTTCCCCGATTGCCCCACATCGCCGCAGTCGTGAGAGGCCAAGTCGAGCACGTGAATAGGTCGGCCCAAGTACTCAAACCAAAGCGGATGCCCCGGCGTGTGTGCCCGGTATTGCCGCATGGTTTCTTCCGCCGGGCGGCTCCAATCAATCCGCGCCGACACACGCGAAAGCGGCCGGCATCTTGATACAAGACGTTCATCCTGAGCCTGGGGTTCCAATGTCCCCTCGGCCAACCCGTCGAGGACTTCCACCACACGCGTCGCCGCCACGTTCGCCGCCAGCGCTACCACGTCTCCGCGCGTCATCCCAGGACCAAACGAAAAGGGAAACTGTTGGAAAAGTCCCCCCGCGTCAAA
This sequence comes from Candidatus Hydrogenedentales bacterium, assembly GCA_041859475.1. Classification (GTDB taxonomy): domain Bacteria; phylum Hydrogenedentota; class Hydrogenedentia; order Hydrogenedentales; family SLHB01; genus JAIBAQ01. The sequence goes on along the minus strand of JBHEKO010000708.1, from coordinate 1,393 downwards.
CTGCACCGTCATCGCATGAAAGGACACTCCGGATTCCGTATCGCCAGCAAGTACCGCCGCAAAACACGGGTCGGGCCCCCGGTACTTCGGCAGCAACGATGGATGGATGTTCACCCCCCCCAGACGCGCGCCCGTGAAAACCTTCTCAGGTATTTTTACCGGAAACCCGCAGGAGATTAGCAGATCAGCCCTTGTCTGCAACACCGCTTCCCGCGCTGCGCTCTCCCTTTCAAGTGAAATCCGCCGGATCCCGGCGGCGCGAAGTCCAACCCTCCCCCAACCCACCCGCGAAACCAGCCCGTCCTTCAGTGTCGGAACCAATATCCCGACCACTTGATGCCGAGATCCCAACACCCTCTCCAGACACGCTTGTCCAAACCACGCGCTCCCGGCCCAGATAATCCGCATGGCGCACTCCTGAGGTGTATTCTGGTTAGAACGGTTGCAACCGTGCGGGCAACACGGGACTCAAGAATATAGCGATTGATCTCGCATTTCCAACACATGGACCCGAGACCCGCGCAAAGTAGTGGATGTTCTGGCCCGCTGAGAATAACAAAGCGATGCAACAAACGGTGTACACGGGATGAGAGACGTTTCAAGAAAGAACCGTCTCTCACCTTGGCAACTTTGGCGCGGAGCCGGGGCGATGGATTCGCCGGTTCCAGCCCGTCGCCGGACCTGCACGATGGATTTTGGGTAACTCTTTGGTAGCAGTCCCCAAGGAGCTCGGCCGTAGACCTCGCGGTTCGGGCCACAGCAAGAGTAACCGACAGCGAGAGGTGCCTCGATTTGGCGCCGATCGCAGCTTCGGTTTCCCACCGGAGACCTAGAAAACCAAGCTTGAAGCCTCACCTCGACTATGTTACCGTGCGACGTCCATAACAAAGGAGGACGTCCAATGGCAGTGCTTAAACGAAGTATTGGCGACACGATGATTGCAATCCTTAAGTTCGTACTGCGAGCACTGCACCTGGGCAACGATACCCCTACACCCCGCTGATTCGTGCTCTTGCGCCGGTATGCCCGGCTAAATTTCCGGACCACTTCGCTTCGGCCTCTTGACATCGCTGTAGCGCGTTGGCAGCATGGGCTAAGGACTCCCAAAAGGAGTCCAAGAAACGGCCGTGCTTAATCGCACAACGGGCAACAGCGTCGCCATTTTCATGTCGATTGCGGGTTCGGTTCTCCGCGCAATCGGCATCCTCGGCGGCGGCCCAACGCCGCAATAAGCGATACTCGCGACTTTAGCTTAACCGCGCGGTGCCCCGCTCTCAGGGCCACCGCGCGGCTTGTTTGTTTTTGCCTGCCGGCGCGCGGGGGCGAGGCGGTTGTGCTTCGGTGTGGAACCTTGACCGACGTGGTACCGTGGCCACCGAGAGGCGGCCGCAAA
>JBHEKO010000563.1:0-11109 GCA_041859475.1 Candidatus Hydrogenedentales bacterium | reverse complement strand
AGGCCCTGCTGCCCACGATGGAATCCATCATCATACTGCCCGCCGAAGGCGGTCCCGTGAAGAACGTGACCCTGCGTGGCCTGACCCTCTCTGTAACGAACACGCCGCTGAAGGCCGGCGGGTTTGGCGCGGCCGCATTCGCAGGTGCACTCAATATCACCAAATCCGAGAACTGCCGTATCGAAAACATGACCTTCGAAAACGTCAATGGCCAGGGAATCCGAGAGTGGGGGAGTACTGGCCTGAATATTTCCCGTTGCCACGTGCACCACACCGGCGCGGGTGGCATTCGCGCCGGCGGTGATGTGGAAGTCAGCGATTGCCACATCCATCACGTGGGCCTCACCTACCCCAGCGCCATCGCCCTTTCGGGAGGCGAAACCGAAGGCAAGAGCGTCCGCTTCATCCACAACCTGATCCACGATACGACCTACAGCGGCATCGTCTGTGGTGGAAGCAACCACGTGATCGAGGGCAATCGCATTCACCACGTGATGCAGGAACTTCACGACGGCGCAGGCATCTACGTAGGTTTCGGCAAGAACATGCGCCTCGCGGCCAACTGGATTCATGATATCGAGTCCGAAGGTGGTTACGGCGCTTCCGCATACTACCTCGACGAACAAGCCGAGAACTGCGTCGTGGAAGGCAACCTCTCCACAAACTGCGCCTGGCCTTCCCACAACCACATGGCGAAACGAAACACAATCCGCAATAACGTGTTTATCTGCGAAGGCGACGCCAAGATCACGTTTCCCCGCTCCTCTGAATTCACCTTCGCCCACAACGTCGTCATCGCAAAAGGCCGCGTCACTGTTACCAACCCCGAGGCCATGCTTTCCATGCCGAACAACATTTTATTCAGCAGGAAAGGCATCGTGGAAGGCAAGACCTTGGAGAAATACGCGGAGAAAGGCACGGCCAACTTGGAACTGCGCGACGACTCGACAAGCGAAGACCCGGACCTCGTGTCGTACAAGAACGGCAAGCCAATTTTCGGGCGTACGTCCCTAATCGGCAAATTGGGAATCAAGCCGATTGACGTTAGCAGGGCCGGCCCACGATTCTGACCCCTTCAACGCCTTGGTAGTGAGTGGTATTGGTTTACCTCGAACTCATTGCCGAAACATCTGCGTGAGTCCCTGCGGCAGACCTCGCGTGCAATCGGCAACACCAAGACGCTATAACTAGGGTCACGGTCTGCTCATGCATTGCTGCGAGGAACGAACATGTCCCTGTCGGCGTCTCCTGTCCCGTCAACAGCACTGTTTACTGACTTCATGTACCTGCTCCGTGACTACGGAGTTCCGGTGAGCCCTATCGATCTTCTGGAGTTGAACCGCGGCCTCGACCGAGGCATCGTGCGCTCGCTCGACGACTTATTTGTGTTCTGCCGCCTGACTTTCGTGCGGCGCAAAGAGCATATGGATGCCTTCGAACGTGCATTCGCATTCTACTTCTTGGGTGTCGATATCCCGCAAGTCGCAGAGGGTGACGTGGAGTTGCTGCGCACCAAGGCGTTTAGAGAATGGCTTGCGAAGCAGATCGCGGAGGGTAAGCTACCCGAGCGTGCGGTGTATACGATGACTCCAGATGAACTCATGGCGCGGTTCTGGGACACGCTCCGCGAGCAGATGGAAGCGCACGAAGGGGGCTCCAAATGGATAGGCCAAAAGGGGAATTCCCCGTTCGGCCATTCCGGAAACGCAGAGCGCGGAATCCGGGTTGAGGGCCGCTCGAAAAATCGCTCGGCACTGCAAGCAATTGCCAACCGTCGCTATATCGCCTATTCCGATTCCAACGAACTGAAGTCCAATAACCTCCGGCAAGCGCTCGAATCCTTGAAGCACATGAAGGACGTCGGGCCACGAAGTCTGCTGAACCTGAGGGAGACCATTCATCGAACGGCGCGCAACGGCGGAGAAATCGACCTGGTATTTGAACGGGAACTGCGCGACCGCATCAGCGTCGTGTTATTCGTCGATAACGGCGGCTATTCCATGGACCCGCACGTCGGCCTGACCCGCCTGTTATTTGGAAGGATGCACGAACGCTTTGAAGATTTGACGACGTACTTCTTTCACAACTCCATCTATCAGCATGTTTGGTCCGACTATCGCCGGACGAAGAAGGTCTCCACGGAGACTCTTCTGCAACGCAATCCCGACACGCGCATCGTGATCGTAGGCGATGCGGCCATGGCCCCGGAAGAACTGGAGACGCCCTACGGTTCCCTCTATCACTACGCGCAGGATCCCCATCCGAGCATGTACTGGCTGCAACGGTTCGCCGAACGATTTCGCCACTCCGTTTGGCTGAATCCTATCCCAAGAAGTGCTTGGTCGAAGACACACGGCGCCTACACGCTTGGGCGAATACGCGGGCTGTTTCACATGGAAGACATGACCTTGGGCGGAATCAAGGGGATGGTCGAACGCCTCAGCGAACTCGGTTAGTCCAACTAATCCTCGAACTCGATTCGGCGCTTCTCAGGGTCGCGATGCTGCCGGTAGAGCATGGCCACATTTCCGATGATCCCTGCAATCAGACTGGATGTGCGCGTGGCCAATTCCGCGGTCAGTTCTTTCTTCTCCTCTTTCCGATCGACGAATCGAACCTTGATCAGTTCGTGAGCGTGAAGGGCTTCCTCCGCCGATTGAGCCAGCGCGTCCGTAATGCCCTGCTTGCCAACATAGACGATAGGCTCAAGGTGATGTGCAAGGCTGCGCAGGTAACGTCGTTGTTGGCTGGTGAGAGCGTGCATGTCTTTCTATTTCCTTTGATCGGTCCAAATAGGCGCTCTGACGTTTTGACGAATTTTCGTCAGTTGCGTCGCGGCAGATACTAGCCAGTAACGGCCACCTGAATCTATCTCATATATTGTATCCCTATTAATACCACCGTTTACAGAAGAAAATTGGAGATTGTCCTCATGATTTCGCAGATTGGCCTGCGATATGCTCTCCTTTGGCGGGACTTTGTGTGTCGAATACCGTTCACTTCAGGGAGTTCAGCGACGAGACGACCCCCCTCCAAGGAATCGGGCAGCCCAATCAGTGGAAAGGGCTAGCTAAAAACACAAGATATGGTATACTGAACGGTGTTATCGAATCGGGAGAGTAACATATGCCAGCCTTCAATTATGTAGCTCGGACGCGGGATGGCGGTCGGCGCCGGGGGATAATCACGGCGGACAATCGCCAGGCCGTGATGCGCAGTCTCCAGAATCAAGGATTGCTACCGGAGTCGGTAAACGAGAAGGGAAAGAGTTCCGGACCCAAGCGCGATGCCCGTGTAAAGACGGGAGAGATTCTCGTTTTCACAAGACAGTTGTCGACGATCGTGAACGCGGGTCTGCCGCTGCTCCAAGGGTTGGAGATTCTCGCGGAACAAACCGAGGACCTCCGGTTTGCCGGTGTGTTGCGCGAGATTGGCGCGGACGTGGAGGGCGGTGAATCGTTCTCGGATGCCCTGCGCAAGCATCCGCGCGTCTTTGCCGATCTGTACGTTAGCATGGTGCGAGCGGGCGAGGCCTCCGGTAACTTGGACAATGTCTTGCTGCAGTTGGCCGATTACCTGGAATCGATGGAAGAATTGAAGCGCCGTATTCGCGCGGCCATGACGTACCCGGTTGTTGCATTCTCGATGATTCTATTAATTGCCGCGGGCCTGATCATTTGGGTCGTGCCGCAGTTTGCGGAAATCTTTTCCAGCTTCGACAAGGCGCTCCCAGCTCCCACGCAAATGCTGATTACGATTAGCGAAATCCTCCGAAGCTGGAAGATTTTTGTCGTGATTGCCGCGGGGATAGGCGCCGTGATTGGGCTTCGCGCGTACGGCGCTACCCCAGTGGGCAAGTACAACCTTGATGCGATTAAACTGAGATTGCCGGTCTTCGGCAAGATGCTTCGCAAAGTTTCGATTAGCCGTTTTGCACGGACGCTTAGCACGCTCACGCGAAGCGGTGTCGCCATTCTCGCTGCCCTCGAAATCGTCGAGCGCACCGCCGGGAACGAGGTATTCGCACGGGCGGTTCGTAAGGCCGGAGACAGCGTGCGGGGTGGTGAAACCCTCGCAGAACCCTTAGCGCGTAGCGGCGAATTCCCTGCCATGGTAACGCGGATGATCGGCGTGGGGGAGAAGACAGGCGCCCTGGAGCAGATGCTGTCCAAAATTTCCGACTTCTACGATTCTGAAGTCAAGGCAGCCGTCGATGCTCTCACCAGCCTTATCGAGCCTTTGCTTATCCTGATGATGGGTATTGTCGTGGGCGGCATCGTAATCGCCTTGTTTATGCCTATCCTTCAGCTTTCCAGCTTGGTCCAAACGTAACCCTAGCAACCAGTACCGTATCTCATCGGGACGCTACGGGGTCGTAGCGTCCTGATGCCGTTTCTCCGGGGGGACGGCGACGCGTTGGAATGCGCGCTCCCCCAAGAGTGTTCTCCACCATGATGTCTTGGCCCGCTGGGATAGCCGCAGGCGAGACACTGCAAGGCGAGTCTCGGGCTACAATGTCCTGGACTTGTCCTCAATTCAAGCTGCGAATCCACTGGGTTCGACCGGCAATTACAGGAGCGAGGAAAGAGATCATGGAGAATTCGCGGAGAGACTTTCTGAAGACGGCAGGTGGAATCGCGGCGGTGACGACGATGGCCGGTGTGCCCTTGGCGGCGGCCGCGGAAGGTGACCCCGCCGGACTGGGGGTCCTGACCGAGCACACCCTGCCCGCACTGCCCTACCCCGCTGAAGCGTTGGAACCGCACATCGACGCCAAGACGATGCAGATTCACCACGATAAGCATCACGCGGCATACGTAAAAGGGCTGAATGCCGCGGAGGCGGCTCTTGCGAAGGCGCGGGCTGCAAATGACTTCGCGATGATCCAGCATTGGTCACGCTCCGCCGCATTTAACGGGGGCGGCCATGCCCTGCACTCGCTCTTCTGGACGATCATGGCGCCCAGCGGCAAGGGGGGCGGCGGTGAACCGGCCGGCCCGCTTGCGGACAAGATCAAAGAAGATTTCGGTAGCTTCGAGGCGTTTAAGGCCCATTTCAGCGCAGCGGCAAAGGGCGTTGAAGGCGCGGGCTGGGGATTGTTGCACTACCGCCATGCCGATGGGCGCCTGCTTGTGCTACAGGCGGAGAATCAGCACAAGCTCTCTCAATGGGGCACTACTCCATTGATGGGCATTGACGTTTGGGAGCACGCCTATTACTTGAAATACCAGAATGACAGGGCTGCCTACGTGGATGCGTGGTGGAACGTCGTCAATTGGCCGCAGGTAGCCAAGAATTTCGAGGCTGCTTCCGCGAAGAAGGCGTAACGAACGTCGAATCAGCATATGTCTAAGGGCGGAGAGTGCGGGGATTTCACCGGCATTCTCCGCTTATCCTTTCTTCCGCGCAGCCAATTCTGCCTTGAGGGCTATTTTGTTTACCTTCCCGTTCGCAAGCATCGGGAGCATCGGGCGCACCTCTATCCGCTTCGGAATCTTGAAGTTCGCGAGGTGGACTCGGCAATGCTCCTGGACCTCTTCCATCTCAACGCTTCTCCCTGGATACGGCATGACGAAAGCGTGGCCTACTTCCTGGAAGACGGGGTGCGGCACACCAATAACCGCAGCCATCAATACATCCGAGACGGACTCAATGACGTTCTCGATTTCTCTTGGATAAATGTTCTCGCCTCCGGACTTGAACATTTCCGATTTTCGCCCCGTGATGTGAACGTTGCCTTTCTCGTCCAGCCACCCGAGATCGCCCGAATAGTACCAGCCGTTGTCGTCGAGGACTTCCTTTGTCTGTTCAGGCTTGTTGAAGTAGCCCTTCATCATGAACGGCCCGCGTACGGAAATCTCCCCCACAGTCCCCTGAGGCACGTCACAGCATGTTTCATCGACTATGCGCAACTCGAATCCATCCGCGACTTTGCCAGCCGTACGAGCCAAGGTCTCCAAGTCGTCTTCCGGGCTTGAGTAGGTGATGAAGCCCCCCATTTCGGTAGCGCCGTAGCCCGTCCTCATCTTTGCGCCGGTCTGATCGCAGATGTTGTACAAGACGTCGAGCACGAGCGCTGGGGCGGATGAACCGGACCACGCGAAGGCCTCTACGCTGGACCAGTCCGTCTCTGGGAACTTTGGCGTGCCAAACTCCAGAAGAAACATGGCAGGCACCTGCCCGAATAGGGTGATACGTTCGCGCTCGACGGTCTCAAGCGTGGCAACCGGATCGAACCTATCCATCAGTACGCACGTCCCTCCGCAGTAGACCGTGCCAAAGCCAAGTTCGATGTCCGCGGCGACGTGGTTAATCGGAAAATGGAGGAGGGAGCGGAGTTGAGACTTCATGGCCATGAGGCGCTTGGACTGAACCGCCAGATTCCCAAGGATGCTTGCGTGCGTATGCACTACTCCTTTGGGCTTGCCTGTCGATCCCGACGTGTAGAGCAGCAATGCGTCGTCACTCGGTAGCACTTCCGCCGCGCGCGCCTCAAGCGCGGCATCCAGATCCAAACGTTCCCGCGAGGTCTCCTCGGAGTAGGAAACGGCTCCCTCGAACGTCTCACCGATCACAAGCACCTGCTTGATGCACGGAAACTCTGCGGCAAGGACGGACAGGTCGGGGGCAAGGTCCCGGCCTTGATACTCCCGGACGGCGATAAAAATCGATGGCTCGCAGTCGCCGAGGATGAATCGATTCTCGTCGAGCGAAAACTTTGGCGACATGCCGAGCCACATGGCCCCAACCTTATTGGCGGCCATGAAGACAATCAAGAATTCGGGGCGCGCCATGGAGAGCATTGCTATTCGATCGCCGCGGCCTATGCCTGCGGCCAGAAAGGCCTTTGCCGTCAGATTCACGCGATGCATGAAGTCGGCGTAGAGAATACGCTCTTCGCCAAATACGAGGGCCTCTCTATCGGGCGTCAGCCTTGCCCATTTCTCGACATAGCGCCATGTGTGGGCAAGGTCCGGCTGCTCCATCAGGCAAGACTCCTCATTGTCCGGGCAGTACTTTCCCCGGCGCGATTTGGTGCGGTTACTGTTTCGCGATTACCGCAAAGCCGTCGCTGATGGCGCGTTTCCCGCCTTGATTGCGGACTTCGAAGAAGTTCGTGGTAGTGTCTTCCTGTTCGGTCTTTCCGAGCAGGCGAACAGTCACATCGGAGCCAGGAAACACCATGCCCGTGAATCGGCACCCCAAGCGCTTGAGGCGCGCCGGATCACCATTGGCCTCGGCATTGACGACATCGCGGATGGCCCATGACAACGTGCATGTGCCGCAGATTATGCTGTCGGGCAGCCCAACCGATTTGGCGAATTGCCTCGACGTGTGGATCGGATTGTAAATGTCGGCGCAGCCATCATAGATGTGGGCAGCCAAAAGGCTTACGTGCTGGTGATTCTCCCACAGTGGCTCGCCCTCCATGTGGAAACGCGGCGTGTGTGGAACGGCGTCCAGTCCGGCCCCTTTGTCGAGTAGTTTCACATTGCGGAGAATGGCGCCTGCATATTCGGTGAAGACCGGTTCGTTCTCTTGATTGGAAGCCCGAAACTTAATCACAAAATAGGTGCCGCCCCGATGGGGTTGAATGGTAGCCACTTCGGCATTGATTGTGATAACGTCGCCGGGCCTCATGATACGGTGAAATTCGATCTGTTCCGTATAGTGAACCTGATGCACGAGCAAATGGAGAGGGAACTCGTCCGGATACCAAAACTCTTCCGCGCGTTCTCCAAATGGCCACGTGAGTGCAACGCTAAGCAGAGGCGGGACAATGACGCCACCTTCTCGTACATCATCGATATATACTGGATTCTCATCGCCAGTTGCGGCGGCAAAGTTCATGGCATGACGCCATGAAATCTCTTTGACGAGTGGTCTGGCCACTGCGCCCACGGATTCGGAGGTGGCTTCCATAGACTTCCTTTTCTCGACACGCACCCACGGACAAACACGGGGCGTCACGCCGTTCAACGCATGAATCTGTAAACGGTACCATTTTCGAGGAGGAAAAGTGAAGAGCACGGAACACGAATTCGTTACGTCGGACCTGGGATCGGAATGGGGCCGGCTAGAAATAGAGGCTATTTGTATCCATGAATGCCAGGAATAACGCCAGCGAGGTCGAATTGCCTGCGAACGGTCTGGTCAATCATCTGGAGGTTTTGTACAACCAGTACAATCGGTACGAGTATATCCACCCGGATCCGCTTGAGTGCGTGTATCGATACCAAAACCACCGCGACAGGGAAATCGCCGGACTCGTCGCGTCCAGTCTTGCCTTTGGGGGAGTCAAGCAGATCCTGGGGAGCGTTGACATTGTCTTGAAGCGCATGGAGAATCCGGGTGTTTTCGTCCTGGATTCGCGCGATAGCGACTTGCGCAAGGCTTGCGAAGGATTCAGGCATCGGTATGCAACGGGCGAGGATTTGGCATATCTGCTGAAAGGCATCAAGCAGGCCCTGGAGGTATGGGGCTCTTTGAACAGCTGCTTCATGGCGGGATACGAGCTGGAACACGGCTCGATCCTGCCTGCGTTAACGGAATTCGTTGACCGGCTGCGAAACCCCGACCCGCGCCCCCGGAACTTCCTTCTCCCATCGCCCCGTGATGGCAGCGCCTGTAAGCGATTGAACATGTACTTGCGCTGGATGGTACGCCGGGATGCGGTCGACCCGGGAGTCTGGGAGGGTATTTCTTCCGGTCACTTGCTGGTTCCCGTGGATACGCACATGTTTCGAGCCGGGAGGCTCTTGGGGTTCACGCAGCGCAAGCAAGGGGACCTGCGCGCCGCCCTCGAAATCACCGCTGCATTTGCCCGCTATGTTCCCGAGGACCCTGTCCGCTACGACTTTGCCTTGACAAGGCTAGGCATCCGGTCCGATACTACGGGCTATGAATCCTTGGCAATGTGCCGGGCTCTTTCGCAGGGCGAGAGTGCGGTAGACGCGAATGCCGCGGAATAGGCGATGCCGTTTCGTGCGTTACTCTTGACGATTGCCTGGGGGAGTCTTTCCTGACACGAATCCGGCTTAACCTGGCGATTGCTGTTGGGCAGTATCGAACACAAGATATCGTGCAGGTGCTGCACAGTGGGAATACAGAACGAAGTAGTAAGGAGGAATGACCTATGTCGACCCTGGTGACCAAGCCCGCGCCGGACTTTAAGGCGCAAACCGTGATGCCCGACAACTCATTTGCGGAAAAATCGCTGTCGGACCTTCGCGGGAGCAAGTACGCCGTCGTATTCTTTTACCCGCTCGATTTCACGTTCGTGTGTCCTTCCGAGATCATTGCGTTTGACAAGAAACTCGGCGAGTTCAAGAAGCGCGATTGCGAGGTAATTGGTATTTCGGTGGACTCTCACTTCACCCATCTGGCGTGGAAAGAGACACCGCGGGAAAAAGGGGGAATTGGCCAAGTGCAGTTCCCGCTGGTCGCGGACCTGACGAAACAGATTGCCGAATCATACGGCGTGCTCATCAACGGTGCCGTTGCCCTTCGAGGCTTGTTCCTGATAGACAAGGCGGGCGTCGTGCGCCATGCCCTTATCAACGACTTGCCGCTTGGCCGCAACGTGGACGAGGCGCTCTGAATTCTTGACGCCCTCCAGTTCACGGAGAAGCACGGCGAAGTGTGTCCGGCCAATTGGCGTCAAGGCGAAGAAGGCATGAAGCCGACTGCTGACGGCGTGGCAAGCTATTTGGCGAAGCATAAGTAGTCTTTAGCCCGGCTTTGCGAATTTCAGGGTGGCCGCACAACGTGTGCGGCCATTCTCATTTTAGGGGCTTTCGGGCAATGCCTTCTCGACTTGGACGCTCTTCTGGCCCAAATCGAAAAAGCTGAGTCCTTCCATGAAGAAACAGGCGAGACCCAGAGATAAGGTGGGAATTAGGTTGGTGACATAGGCGACCAGCGCAAGAGCAGTGGCGTCCGCCAAGGTCGTATTGGGGATTACTACGAGCAACGCGGCCACGATTGGATACGAGAAATTGACGAGCATTCCTATTCCGGGGGCCGCCGGGACGCTTACTCCAAACGCGAGAAAGGCCTGAATCACAAATGCCGCGTACCAAGGACCCTTGAGGTCGAACGCCATCAGGAACCCTTCAATCATCAATACGAAGCATCCCCACGTAAGCAAGGAATAGGCAGTCGATTTCAGCATATCGGACGCTGAGCGAAAAATGTGAAGTCCTTCCGAAAACTGCTGCATCATGTGGCATAACCACTCGGAAAGCCGGACAGAAACCCGGCCGACGCTATTGCGCGTGATGGCGAGCACAAGGCGCTGGTTGAGGTACAGCGCAACCAGAACGACCAATATCCCAGATAATCCAATAGCCGCGGAGATGCCTGCGGTCTGTACCGCTGTTGCCGGAATGGGAGGGAGTTGATCGATACCAAATGTTCCAGGGGGGACGACAATGTCATCCGTCGGGCGGAAGGCCGCTGCGGCGATAAACATGACGACTAGGAGTCCGATCAAGTCGGATACGCGATCCAGTGTTGCCAAGGCGAGGCTCTTGGCGAATGGGATACGCGCTAGCTTGGACAAGACGATGGCGCGTACGAACTCGCCGAGACGCAGACCAATCACGAAGTTGACCAGAAACCCGAGTTGGGTGGCGCTGAACATGCTGCGAAATGTCGCGGGATGCACAGCCCGCACGATGTAACGCCAACGGCAAATCCGAAGCCAGAAGCTGACCCAGGCAGGGATCTGCAAAAGCAGCAGCCAGTAAGGGTTAACCTTGCGAAGGGAAGCGTACAAATCGGTCCAGTGCACGCTGCGGAACAATACCCACGCAAGCACACCGGCGAGAGCCAAGCTGACGATGATTTGTACGGTACGCTTCATTCGATTGTAAGTTCGGTTACGGCAAACCGATACTATATCATAGCTGGCACGTGATGATCACGATCCCCACATAGAAGCGTGATGTTCTGTGTGGCTACGACGCCGACGACGCTTCAGAAAGACCATTCCTGCGCCCGACATAGGCAAAGACCATCGCCATCGTGCGAAGACTCAGTCTCGCCGAACCGTGCCCGTCACCGATTCAAGTGGATTCCGCTTGCTGTTAACGGACTGAAAATCGG
>JBHEKO010000469.1:0-3440 GCA_041859475.1 Candidatus Hydrogenedentales bacterium | reverse complement strand
GAAGAAACACCGCGAGATCCGCGATTCTATGAACGGTGCGCGCTCGATCTCCCCCACGGGAAGAAAGGGTCCCTCGGCGCTCATCAATTGGTCTTCCAAGTAGAAGATGCCGCGCCGGATGCCTTCCGTGTCGCTGGCTTGGATACGGCATTCGCGCTCCGAAACAACGAATCTGAAAGTCTCAAATTTCTTCGTTGGCACGCGTTCCGTGATGATCCGGTAAGTACCATTCTTCGAGACATGAGCGCTCGCGAAGAAGTAATCCAAGTCCTGATAGGCCGTATCGAGCACCCCGTCCGGGTCGGGAAAACCCGCCTCGACGCGCACACCGTCGAGCAGACTGACCTCGCCGTCTTTCGCCGCATCTCGTACCCAATGCGGGGTCCACGTCATCGGCGCGGCGAGGGCATCGACGAACACCCATTCGCTGGGTGATGGACTTGGCGGCGGTTCCTGCGCCAAGGAACCAGATGCTGCATAGCACGCTGCGACGACAAGGCACAGCGGCACCGCACGACAAATCGTTCCACCCATATCGATTCTTTCTCCCCGTGCCTGTGCGTCATCCTCTGCAAGCCAACTCCGGTGTGCCAAAGGCGCAAAGCATGATAGCCTGTGCCGCTCGCCCTAGGAAAACTCTCCGGCCGATGTTGCCATCTGGCAATCTCTTCGCTCTTCTGCGGAAGACCTCGCCCAATTCGACACAATTCAGAGTTCCCTCTTACCTCGTCACTGTTCCCAATTCTGGCTATTTCCCGGACTCTGCCTTAACCCGCCGGGGTTTCGCCGCCGGTCACAAGCAAAACATCCCGTGTCGGACACGCGGCCGCAAGCACGATACACGGATTGTGAAATGCCTTGGTTGCGCGGTGACAGAGCGTAGCCAGCAGGATACAATCGCGAAATGATAGAGGTTTGCAAAACCGCCATCTTTGCAGAACGGCATCTTGTCTCACTTCGTTCGAATGAGACACCGAGTCACCGTGATACCGGGTAAGTTCGCTGACCTCAAGTCGACAGGGTCCAGGCAACAGGATACAATCGAACCGCCGCAGAGTCTCGCAAAACGCAGAGCTTCGCGGAATGCCGAGACGGTCCGCCCGATTTCCGGGGCGCGGTCAGTGAAGGAGCGTCAACGTGTCCATTGATAGAGGTTCAGTTGCGGTGTTTGCAGTCGCGCTCGTCGCAGTCGCGGCACTCAGAAGCGTCCCCGCACGCGCAGCCCAGGCAGAGGACTTGGGCGTTCCCGTCACGGCAGTAACATACGGAAACAGTCATTCCGTTCTTGCGCCAAGCTCAAGCGCCCAAAGCCCGATGTTCTACACGTCGTACTTCGTCTCGACGGGATGCGAACTCGTCGGGTGCGATTTTCGAAGTGGACGCATGCTCCGAAAGAAGCTCCCCTCCAAGGGCGGCTACGGCATGGCCATGGGCCTGGATGGCTCCGTGTACGCCGGTGGCGTGAATCCGGGAGACCTATACCGCTACGATCCGAAGACCGACGCCCTGACCACGATCGACGTCAAGCAGTTTGGCGTGGAGTACATATGGGACCTGGCCGTGGGCCCGGACGGTGTGGTGTATTGCGCAGCCGGATATCCGAAAACCAAACTCGTTACGTTTGCTCCCGCCTCCGGCGAGGTCCGCGATTTGGGTGAGCTGGCGCCATCGGAACAGTACCATCGGTGCATTTGCGTGGACTGTTTCGGGAAGGTGTGGTGCGGCATCGGCTCGCGCGCCCACTTAGTTGTGTACGACCCCGCCGACGGTTCCCGGCGCGAAGTCCTCCCACAATCGTTTTCCGCCAGTTCGTCTGTTTACCGGCTCCAACCGTGCGGACGCTACGTGGTGGCGCACGTGTCCTTTGATGGCGTGCTGCTTGTCTTCGATGCGGAGAGCCAGGAAGTCGTGCGTACCGTCCCGAAATTGGAGGACGATGAAGCATGGACTATCGCCAGGAGCAACGAAGATGACGCACTCTACATCACCTCGTGGCCGTCGCTCCGCACGTTTCGCTACAACGTGGAAACAGCCGAGCGCACGCCTCTCTCGGTCCGGCTGGGGCAGATCAAGGCCGTCGAACAAGGACGCTGGGTCCATGCTATCGACGATCAAGACTACGTCGTATACGATCTGCAAGAGGAACGGGAAACCTTCCGCACCCGCCTTGCCCAAGGGGGAGACGGCATGGCCGTCTACGCCCTGACCAGTGGTCCCGACGGCAATGTCTACGGCGGCACCTATATCAACATGCATCTCTTCCGTTGCGACGCAACTTCCGGCGCCCTCCAAGACTTGGGAAAGTTCAGCCGGTGGTCGGGGCAAGTAGACAGCATGAGTCTCGGAAGGGACGGGCGCATTTATCTGGGCGCTTACGTGCATGCCGTGCTCAGCGTTTTCGACCCCGCAGCTCCATGGAAACCGGGGCGCGAACCCGATTCGAATCCCCGAGAGATTGGCCCGCTCGGCAAGGGTCAGTACCGAACGCAGGCAAACACCCTTGGTCCGGACGGACGCATCTACGTCGGCAGCATTCCTTCGTACAACAGCGCAACCTCCGGCGCATTCAGCATCTGCGACCCAAAGACTGGCGAAAAAGACGTGCGATTGGACTTCGTTCCAGGTGGAGCCGTCCACGCGCTGGTGTCCGATGCGCAGGACGTGTACGGCGCTGGCGGCGGCGAGTTCTTTGTCTACGACCCGGCTACCGGCACGAAACGCTTCTCTCTCGCACGTCCAGTGACTGCGATGGCCCTTCTCAGCGACGGCCAGGTTAGCGTCTCCGGCGGAGGAACGCTGTTTGTATACGACCGCAATCGCAACGCGATTTCGGCGGACGCACCCAATCCGGCAGGCGACTTCTCGCACATGTGCTCCGGCCCAAACGGCACGGTGTATGGCGTGAACGACGGCCACGTGGCACGGGTCGGGGCCGACGGCGCGTCGGTCGAGATCCTCGCCGAGGAAGGCGGCAAGTACATCGCCACCGACAAGGTGGGGCGCGTGTACTTCGCGCGCAAATCGCACCTTTTCCGCTGCACACCTCCTCAACCAACAGGAATACCGTGAATTCGTTGAGAAAGCATTCAGACGAACCTGCAACTACCACGTAAAACAGGAGAAACGAATGTGATCGTAGTCGTCAGGTCAGCCGTGCTGGCCGCATGCGTCGCTTCTATCGCTCTCAACGCCTACGCGGCCGACGCGAGAAATCCAACCGCAGCAAACACGCCACTCCAAGATGCGGGAGTTAATCCTACCGATCTCGTTGGCAATTTCCCGTTGTGGGATGAAGCTGTCCCGCTGCCCTCCCCCGCGAATCTCTCGTACCCGGATCAGGCCGTCGATACGGTGGTTCACCGAATGGATGACGAGTTCCGATTCTTGCACGACAATGCCATCATGTGGCACGGAGATACGCTTTTTGCTGGATGGTATAA
>JBHEKO010000449.1:0-5474 GCA_041859475.1 Candidatus Hydrogenedentales bacterium | reverse complement strand
CACCTGGCGTTCTTCGTCGGTCTGTGCGTCTCGCATCTGGCGACGCAGGTCCATCGAGTATTGGGCGTATTCATTGAGCTGGGAAAGGCGCTGCTGTACCGCGGCATCTCCCGTCTTCTCCATTTCGCCGGTGAAAAACTGGCTCATCCGGTCGCGGAATTCCGTCATGCGCTGTTCGCGTTCTTGGCGGCGTTCTTCTTCGCGGGCCAGTTCCTCGGGGGTGGCCGGTTCATTGGACTCGCCGTTGCGGTCCCTTCGCCGGTCGCGCGCTGCGGATGCGTCCATCGGGGAACCTTGCTCGGGCAATTCCACGGAGGGATCTTCTACGCTTTCGAGGGGTGCATCCTGGGGGGGCGGAGGCATGTCGGGCTGAATCTTGGCAAGTTCCAACTGCTCACGCAGCCTATGGTTATCGTTTTCCAGACCCTTCTGGCGCGTCTGGAGATCGGCGAATTTGCGCTTGAGCGCGTCTTGCTCGCTGGAAAGCGCATTGCGCTCCTCGGCAACGGCATGGAGTTGCCCCCCCAAGCGGGCCTGAGAGAATACAACGCCGCCCACGGCGCCCGCGGAGAGGGCGACGATAGCAATCGCAAGGGTTCGCATGAGCATGCTGGAGTCTCCTGTGTGCGCCGAGTGAGCAGACCTGGACATAACAGTATTGCCCACAGAGAGAAACACGGTTACAGGGCGTTACCTTCCAAGACTCTTTGAGAATCAGCCCTTTTGCTTCGCCAGCCTACGTTCATCACGGGCGTTGACGAGATAATAAAGGATGGGGACAACCATTCGCGAAAGAAGCAAGGACGCGACCTCGCCGGCCATCAGGGATATCGCAAGTCCTTGGAAGATGGGGTCGAACAGGATGACGGACGCGCCCACGACGACCGCGGCCGCCGTCAGCATCATCGGGCGGAACCGCACGGCCCCGGCATCTATGACGGCATCGGCGAGGCACATGCCCTGTTGGCGGCGCAGTTCGATAAAGTCCACGAGGATAATCGAGTTGCGGACGACGATGCCTGCCCCCGCGATGAAACCGATCATGGACGTTGCCGTGAAGAAGGCCCCCATCAGCCAGTGCGCGGGAAGGATGCCCACGAGCGAGAAGGGAATAGCGCTCATGATGACGAAGGGCGTCTTCATGGATTGAAACCAGCCCACGACGAGGATGAAAATCAGCACAAGAACGGAGGCAAAAGCCAAGCCCAAATCGCGAAACACTTCGTAGGTGATGTGCCATTCGCCGTCCCATTTCATCGAGATGCGCTCGGTCGAGAACGGCTGGCTGGCCGTGTATTGTTCGATGCGATAGCCCTCCGGCAGATTCAGGGCGGCTATCTCTTCGCCCAGCGTGAGAATTGCGTATACCGGGCTTTCCTCGCGCCCGGCCACGTCTCCCGTTACGTAGACGACAGGCATCAGGTTCTTGTGATAGATGCTCTTGTCTTCGACGGTTTCTTCGATGCGGGCCAACTCGCCAAGCGCCACGAGGCTGCCGTTGGCGCTCTGTAGCTTGATGCGCTTCAGGTCCTCGATGCTGGATCGGTTCGCGCGGTCCAGCCGCAAGAATATCGGCAGATCCTCTTTCTCTTGCGGTTGGTGAACAAGACCGGCCGACGCTCCTTTTAGCGCAATCGAGAGGGTCTGGGTGACCTGTTCGACGGATACGCCGCTCAACGCGGCCTTCTCTTTGTCCACGGTCAGGCGATACTTGGGCTGATCGTCTTCGACGTACCAGTCCACGTCGACTACGCCGTCCGTTCGATCGAAGACGTCGCGAATTTGCCGGGCGACTTCGATTTGGCGTTTGTAGTCGGGGCCGTAGACCTCGGCAACAAGCGTTTGCAGCACGGGCGGGCCCGGAGGCGCTTCCGCCACTTTGATGCGCGCACCGTAACGCTTGGCGATTTCAGCTAGCACCGGGCGCACGCTCTTTGCGATGTCGTGGCTTTGGCGATCACGGTGTTCCTTCGGCGCGAGGTTCACGTGGATATCCGCCACGTTCGGTCCGCGGCGCAGGAAGTAATGCCGGACGAGCCCGTTGAAATTGTGAGGCGACGCGGTGCCGACGTAAGTCTCGTAGTCCGTAACCTCGGGGACATTGGCGACGGCGTCTCCCAGGCTGCGGGCAACGGCAGCAGTCTGTTCGAGCGTCGTGCCTTCGGGCATATCGATGACGACCTGAAACTCGCTCTTGTTGTCGAAGGGGAGCATCTTCATGACGACGCGCTTCATCGGAACGAGCATGCATGCGGCGGCCAACAGGACGGCCACGGACGCGAGAAACACGAACTGCCAAAGCCGGTGATGGATCAGCGGTCCCATGACGTGCCGGTACAAGCGGTCCATGATGTTTTCGGAATGTCCGTGACCGTCTTCGCCCGCTGAACCGTGTTTCTCCGGCACGCTTCGGAGTAGGCGCAAGGCCGCCCAAGGGGTCACCATGAACGAAATGAGGACGGAAAAGACCATGGCCGCGGAAGCGCCGACGGGGATCGGTTCCATGTAGGGGCCCATCAGGCCACGCACAAAGGCCATTGGAAGCACGGCGGCGATTACGGCGGCGGTGGCCAAGAGGGTGGGGTTGCCAACTTCGTTGACGGCTTCGACGGAGACATCGAGCAGGGAGCGCCCTCGGCTCTCGGGCAGATGGTAGTGCCGGACGATGTTTTCGACGACGACGATGGCGTCGTCCACGAGGATGCCGATGGAGGAGATCAGAGCGAAGAGGGTCACGCGGTTCAGGGTGTAGCCGAAGAAGTGGAAGACGACGAGCGTGAGCGCGAGCGTTACGGGGATGGCGATGCCGACGGTACCGGCTTCGCGCACGCCCAGGGTGATTGCGATCAAAATGGCCACGGACACGATCGCCAGGAACATGTGATACAGCAGTTCGTTGGACTTTTCCCTGGCCGTCTCGCCGTAGTTGCGCGAAATCGATACGCGCACATCGGAGGGGACTACCGTGCCTTTTGTCTCGCGCACTTTCTCGATCACTTGGTCGGCGACGACAATCGCGTTTGAGCCCTTGCGTTTCGCGACGGAGATGGTCACGGCGGGTAGTGGGCCGGATGGCGTTTCCTGGCCCTCGGCAGGGGCAATTGCGTTGTGGGTCAGGGCCTTGGAAGGGCCAGCCGCGAAGAAGACGTAGTCGGCGGGCTCTTCGGCTCCGTCGATGATTTCCGCGACATTGCGCAAATACACCGGACTGCCGTTGGAAACCCCGACGACTACCGAGCCGGCATCGCTGGCGCTGCGCAGATACGCGCCCGACTCGACCAGGAATTCCCGGTTGTCCGAGGAAAAACTGCCTGCGACGAGTTGCGCGTTCGCTTGTTGCAGCATCTGCACGATGGACACGGGCGCCACGCCGTACGCGGCCATCCTCGCGGTGTCCAATACGACTCGAAGTTGTCGGCGATGTCCGCCGATGATGTTGACTTCCGAGACGTTGGGGACTTCCTTTATCGCGTCGTGCAGTTGTGCCGCAATGCGGCGTAACGTGAAGTGGTCGTAGCGCGCGCTCGACAAGGTCAGCGCCAGAATGGGGACGTCGTCGATCGAACGAGGCTTCACCAATGGCTGGCTGGCCCCCGGAGGGATCAGATCGAAATTGGCGTACATCTTCTGGTTCAGGCGAACGATGGCGTCTTCCTCGTTTTCGCCGACATAGAAACGCACGATGCAGGAGGACATGCCCGGTGCGGAGGTTGAGTAGATGTACTCGACGCCCGGGATTTCCCACACGAGCTTTTCCATCGGCTTCGTGACGCGCTCTTCGACTTCGCGCGCGCTCGCGCCGGGCATCTGCACGTAGATGTCGATCATCGGGACGATGATCTGTGGCTCCTCTTCGCGCGGGAGCATCAGCACGGCGCCGATGCCCAGGAGAATCGAAGTGCCGATGACCAGCGGGGTCAGCTTGGAGTCGATGAAGGCATGGGCGATGGCCCCTGCCAATCCTCGATTTGCGTGTTGCTCCACGACGCGCCGCCTTTCCGCGCTACGGCGCGATCCGGCAACCGTCGATAACGTTTGCTACGTTGTCGACAACCACCTTCTCGCCTTCGGTCAACCCGGAAAGCACTTCCATGCGTTCGCCGAGGGCCTTGCCTGTCTTAATCAGGCGCAGCCGGGCGATGCCTTCATCGTCCACCACGAATACGCCAACCAACTGGCCGCGTTCGACGACCGCCGCAGCCGGCACACTTAACACGCCCGCCTCTCCGTGGCGGAATACGACGCGTCCGAACATGCCCGAGCGAAGCGCGGCGTTGGCGGGCAGATCCAGTTTTATGGTGAACGACCGGCTGGCGGCATTCGCCGTGGGCACGAGTTCGCTCACGGCGCCCACAAGCGCCTCCGCACCCAGCGCATCGATGCGGACGGAGGCCTTGTCGCCAAGGGCGGCGAGCCCCGCCTGCGATTCGTTAACCTCCGCTTCCATGCGGTAGTTTGCGTTGTCTTCAAATTCAAATAGAGGCGCGCCCGGCGCGGCCATATCGCCCACGTCGACAAACTTGCGCGTGACGATTCCCGCGAACGGCGCAACGACTTTCGTATGACTCAAGCTGGCCTGCGCGTTCGCGAGTTGTGCTTCCGCCTGCTGAATGCGGGCGGCTGCTTCCTGCACGCGGCTCTGCACCGCGTTCATCGATTCTTGCGCGCGGACCAAATCGGCGGCGGCAGCCTTCTGCTTCGCCTCCGCTTCATCGTAGACTTGCTTGCTCACGACCTTCTTGTCGTACAGGCCCTTGAAGCGTTCGAAGGTGGCATTCGCAAGGTCGAGGTTCGCTTTGCTTGCTTCCACGGAGGCCTGCGCCGCCTGGGCGGATTGACCGGCTTCCTGTGCGGCCTTGCGCGCCGCATCGAGGCCTCCCTGCGCATTCTGCACCGTGGCCTGGGCTTCGCGGTCGTCGATTTCGGCGAGGGGAGCGCCTGCGTCGACGGCCTGGCCTTCGACAACGTGGACAGCCATTACGTTACCGACGGCTTTGCTTTGCACCGTACTGACAAGTTTCGAGCGGACGGTGCCGACGGCTTCAAAGGTGACATCCACGGATTGCTTGGCGATGGTTTCGACGCGCGCGGAAACGCTGGGGGGAACCGCGGTCTCGGTGGAGGAATTCGCGCCGTGGTTGCCTCCACATGCGGCAAGACTCAGCAGGATCGAAAATGCCGCCAAATGAGTGCAGATTCTCTTTGCCCGAGAGTAGAGACGTGTAGCGGTATCCATTGCCGGGCCCCCTTGCTGTACTTCCAGGTTGAATTCTACTCGCGTTTGAGGTTTTGTGCCAGTTTGGAGATCCTTGAGGCGGCATCTGTCTCGTGCATTGGGGCATACTACCCTCGTCGAATGGTGTTCGGTACAGGAGAAGGTGCGCTCAAGACCACGATGAACAACGTCTATTTCGATCATAGCGCCACGACGCCCGTGCGTGAGGAAGTCCTCGACGCGATGCTCCCGTATCTGC
>JBHEKO010000391.1:0-4418 GCA_041859475.1 Candidatus Hydrogenedentales bacterium | reverse complement strand
CAAGGAAGAGGCCTTCAAGTTCTTGAAGTGGTTCTACTCGCCGCGACCCAACGGCGGCACGTCGCCCATCAGCGACTACAATTTCGCCATCCACAACATCCCCTGTATTCGCGAAGAGGCCCTTCAGGAGCGGTTCGTGGGTGACCCGAAGTTCAGCGTGTTCGTGAACGAACTCCTGACCAAGCCCGAAATTGTCTCGCAACCCAATCTGCCGCAGTCGCAATTCTACCTCGATGAAATCGAACGCGGCCGCGAGTTCGTGACCATGTACGAGAAGACCCCGGAGCAATCCGCCAAAGACACCGAAACGCGCACCAACGAGGTCCTCCGCGACACGTACAAACAAATGGGCGTTTTCACCGAAAAATAGCCCCACTCCGTCCGCCCGGGCAATCGTAATCTTGACGACGACCTGCCCGGAAGATCTCACCACCAAGAAACCAAGGCACAAAGAAACCAACCCGCCAACTCGGCCTATACCCTTGCTGCGACGTGGTCTCACGACCGCCGTCACCCCCACGAAAGTGGGGGCACTCTTCCGAACGCTGGTCTCCTCCCCACTCACTACCGATTTGGCGCAAGCTGCAACGACTCAACCAACTTCGCCACACCCGCCGCCCGCTTACTCTCCGGATACAGGTCGATACACTGCAAACGGTCCAGTGTCCGTGTATCGTCTATCTCTATGGCCGGAATCTCACACGCGCCCAATCTCACGGGGAAGATGAACGCATGTCCCGGGCCGTATTGCCGAAGTGTCGCGATAGCGTCGCGAATCTCCGGATACACCCCCGAATGGAAACGTCCCTCAAGTTCCGGCGAGAGACAGACCACAACCGCATAGGCCTTCTTCATCGCATCACGGATCGCCTCCTTCCAATCTCGTCCGCCCGGAATATCGTCATCCCACCAGACACGCTCGCCCGCGCTCTCCAAGTCCTCCACCAAACGCGCCACCTCATCTTTGTTGTCGTGGTAGTAAGAAACGAAAACGTGCTTTGTCTTCATGGCTTCTCTTTCCTTGACCTTGTCTCTGCGACGGCTCAGACGATACAAGGCGGAATCGACGCCGTTGAGCAATTCCTGCACTTCGTATCGCTTATCCGCCCCCTCGGGGAAATAGGTCATTTCCCCCTTTCCCTCCAACTTGAGAAGGTGCTCATAGGACACGGCAACCCCCGGTTTGTCCGGCAACGGCACTTCTTCTTTGGGTTTTAGTTCCGAAATCGTCGAATGGATGCTACGGAACGCATCACGCACGACCGCCAACCGTTCTCGCCGTGGGTGCACGGCTCCCTGCACAGCGATAAACACTTTGCTCTTCTCTGCGTCGCCGCGGACCAACACTCGGTTCCCGTCGATCTTCAAGACAGTCCCGCTGCGCCACGAATTCGTCCGTTGCACGTGATGGTGCATCCGCACGATGAACCGGCAGATCACACCCGCAGGCAAAACGGGATAGTCATACTGGAAGTTCAGCGACTCTTCGGGTGCCCAACCCAGGTTCTTCGGCTCCTTCGGATCGAGCAGTTCCGGGACCAGCCAGCGTTGCTCGTCGCCTCTTGGCCGCTCCAACTCGTAGGCCAACTCGAATTGGATCATCTTACGCACAATGAAGTCATGACGTTCGGGTGGATAGCCATCCATCGCGCTCAATACCTCAACCAACTTGGCCTTGGTCAATATGCCGTCCTTCTGCGCCTCCAGCGGCTTGTCGTTTACGATGGCATAGACACCCTTCGTTACCCACTCCGGATTCAACACAAACGGGTCGTTCTGACAATATGGGTCGTCCGGGTCCTGGAAATTCAACACAACGCCGAGATCATGAAGAAACCGGATAAGCCTCTCCTGGCTCGCCTTGTCTTTCACCTTGTGCTTTCTGCAGGTCCGGTGGTATTCCGCAATCGGGATGTAGTTCCGCTTCTGCGCCCCCTGCTCAAGTTCCTTCTTCACCTCGAAGTAACTCTGCGGCAACTCGTCGAAGACGTGCGGCAATTGCCGAATCTGTTTGCCGATCTCGCGCCGCAGTTCCGCGATTCCCCGGCCTGTCTCGCAACTGGTCTGGACAAAGCCCCGGATGTTCGGATAATCCCGCATCAACGCAGTCTCGTTCAGTTCGTGCGGGTGCTGGTCGCACTTGTTGATCACCACCAACACCGGCGAATCGCCCCCATAGCTGCCGATGATCTTTAACCAATAGTGGATGTTGCTTTCTTTCTCCCCTGCTCGTGCGTCGATCACGAGCAAATACAGGCTGCGCCGCGTTAGGAAGAACTGATGCGTTGCGTGCATAATCTCCTGCCCACCGAAATCCCAGACATGCACATTGACGTCTTCAACTTGTCCCTTTGGTCCCTTCTTGCCCCTAACTGGCCAATCGTCGATGTTGATTCCCTCCGTCGGCAATTCCCGAGCGTCACATTTCCTCTTGGTAATCAGGTAATGCACGAGCGACGTCTTGCCGACGCCCCCCTGGCCGACGATCAACATCTTCGCTTCGTTCAACCGCCGCGAAGCTCCCCCTTTTGTCCGAAAGTAATAGTCCAGAATCGCCTGCGGCGCGGCAGGCTTTGCCTTCCCATCTCCGACCTCATTCCAGGTGGGACCGAGGATTTCTGGCGGAAGGCCCAGTTCCACATTCCCATGCAGATAGAGCTCCTTAAGCCGAGTGAGTTGCCGGAGTGACAATGGCAGCGCCGTCAACTGGTCTTCGTCAAGGTAGAGCACCTGCAACTGCGTGAGCTGGCCTAGCGACTCCGGCAGCACCTTCAGTTCGATATTCGAAAGGTCCAGCGTCAGCAACTGCGTGAGCTGCCCCAACCAATCAGGCAACTCTGTCAACTGGTTTTGTGAAAGGAACAACACCCGCAACTGTATGAGCTGGCCCAACCATTCGGGCAACTCTGTCAGGCGGTTAAAGTAGAGATACAATTGCTGCAACTGCGTAAGTTGGCCCAGCCATTTCGGCAATTTCGTCAACTGGTTTTGGGCAAGGTTCAGCTCCTGCAACTGCGTGAGCTGCCCCAGCGACTCCGGCAACTCCGTCAACTGGTTTGCGGCAAGGTTCAGCTCCTGCAACTGCGTGAACTGACCCAGCCACTCCGGCAACGCCGTCAATCGGTTGGCTGAAAGGTCCAGCCTCTGCAACTGCGTGAGCTGGCCCAGCGACTCCGGCAACTCTGCCAGTTGCATCCCCACGAGGTTCAGTTTCCTGGCACCAGCACGGCGGGCTTCCTCAATCCTGCGCTCTGCTTCTCGATACGCTTTGTCGTGTGCCACGCTCATGGCCTCCGCGTTAAGTCAAAGGTGACAATTCCTTCACTCGTCCTCGTTTACGGGAAACATAGGGTCCACGCTCGGTTGCTTCTCTCTCCAGCCGTAATCCGCACGCTGCCGTGCGGGTCCGGCACTAGGTGAGACTGAACGGGCTGGATACAACCCCGTCTACGCCACGTTTCGCTTGGAGCAGTCCTGCCCGTTTCGCGTCCCCCGACCAGCTATGATATCTCCCACAGAAGACTCGTTGAATACTAGCGCGTCTGCGCGTAATCCGCAATGGTGCCGTTGGTTAAGCCCGGGAAAAGACGGCGAAAGCAGGGACATGTCCGCGCTTCGCTGCGCTCGCCTTGCTTGTGTCAGTCCCCGATTTTCGCTCTGCCTACTCCTTTGCGTGCGGTTTTGCGGGTTCGCTCCGCCACCTTCGCAGCTTCACGCGTTCGATCTGGAAACTCTCCCCCTGGATCGCCCATACTTTGTCCATGCGCCGACGCCCTCCGTCGGCGCGCTTCTTTGCACAAAACCAGGTGTCTTGGGAGACCCCCACTTGTTGAATATGGGCCGAATAGAGGCATTGGGCACGGTTGGACATAGCCGACGGGGAGGTTTGCTTTCTGTGGAGTCTGGGCTGCGCCGCGCTCGTCGAGCGGGGCGCTACGGGGAAAAGTCCACAGCCGAGGGCGGCTGCGCCGCATGTGTGCCAATCGGGAGTGCCAAGGCATGACCAAAACTGAGCGGCGCGACCTTCGCAACGGACTCCTGTTCGCGTCCCCCTATATCCTTGGCTTCACGTTGATTAGCGCGTATCCCCTGGCCATGACCGCCCTCTACAGCATGAGCGACTACGATGCCATCAAGCCGCTCGCGTGGGTGGGCTTGGGCAACTACTCGCGGCTAATGGCCGACGACCGGTTCTGGATCGCCGTCAAGAACACGCTCTACTTCACGATCATGTCCGTGCCCGCTCGGTTGGCCCTTGCCCTCTTTTTGGCCATGCTCCTCAGCTTGAAGGTGAGGGGACAAGCCATCTACCGGACGGTCTTTTTCCTGCCCACCATCGTGCCGCTGGTCGTCTCCGCCGTCCTCTGGATGTGGGTGTTCAATGCGCAGAGCGGGCTCTTGAATGGGGCCCTCCAACA
>JBHEKO010000129.1:0-8713 GCA_041859475.1 Candidatus Hydrogenedentales bacterium | reverse complement strand
TGAGAAATCCGGGATAGCCGTTCTTACGCTCGTTCCCCCACGGCCTCCGCGTCCTCCATAGCGGGGCGCGTAAAGAGACGCCGCACGAGGACGGCCAGATCGTCGAACAGGCTGTAGGCGACGGGAGTCGCGAGCAACGTGAAGAGAAGCGAGAGCGACTGTCCGCCGATTACGACGCTGCTGATGGTCTTGTTCGTCGCAGCGCCGGCTCCACTGGAAACGAGCAGCGGAATCATGCCGGCGACAAAGGCGACGGTGGTCATCAGGATGGGGCGGAGCCGGTCCAAGTTGGCGTCGATGATGGCTTCGTAGCGCGGAATTCCTGCTGCGCGCAATTGATTGGTGTGGTCGATTTGCAGGATGGCGTTCTTCTTGACGACGGCAAACAGAACAAACATGCCCAGGATGGAAAAGATGTTGAGCGACTGCTGGAACAGGATCAGGGAGAGGAGGGCAAACGGCAAGGTCAGGGGGATGGCAAGCAAGACGGTGAGGGGATGCAACCAGGATTCGAATTGGGCCGCCATGACGAGGTAGGCGAACGCAAACGCCAGAATGAACACAACCAGAAACGCGGTGAACGCGCGCGACATTTCCTTCGTCTTGCCGACGAGGGTAGTACGGTACTCGGGACCCATATTGAGGGCGGCGGCCTCGTCGTTCAGGGCATCGATCAGGGCCTGAAGCGAAGCGCCCTTTTCGGTATTCGCGTTGAGGGTGATCTGCCGTGAGCGGTTGAGCCGATCGATCTGGGCAGGGCCCGTGCTTTCCTCGAATCGGACCACGTCGCTCAATGGAACCGCGCCGTGCAACGAGGACGGAACGGTCACCATCCGCAAGAGCTCCAGATTGTTCCGGCTTACGGCGGTGGCGCGGAGATTAACGTCATACATCTCGCCCTTCTCGGCGTAGTCGGACACCTTGTCGCCCGCGAGCAGCAGGCGGATCGAGGTGGCGATGTCGCTGACGGCGACGCCGAGGTCGTCGGCCTTGTCGCGGTCGATGACAACTCCGTACTGCGGCTTGCCGACGATAAGGCTTGAGTCGATATCCACGGCTCCGGGGACCTTTTCAAGGCGTTCCATGAGTTTGCTTGCATACAACTCCAGCTTCTTCGGATCGGGACCGGCGACTACGTAAAGGCCGGACCCCGCCGACCCCGCGTTGATGGCGTCGCGCACCAACACGCTGATGCGGAGTCCTTGGTTGCGGTATTTGGGAACAATGTTGTTGCGGATGAAATCCATGAGGTCCGCTTGCGAGAAGGAGCGTTCATGCGTGTCCACCATGTGGACAAGGACCGAGCCCAAGTTGGCGACGCGTTGTTCGGTGTCGGCGGTGCTGGCAACCGTGTACTTGACGCCGTTGAGCTTGCGCACATCGTCCGCGACTTGGGCGACCTTGAGTTGAGTGGCCTCAAGCGATGTGCCTTCGGGGGCGCGAACTTCGATGAGAAATTCGGACTCATCTTCGTCCGGGATGAAGTTCGTGGGGATCAACTTCGCCTGGAATGGGATCGACACGAGCAGGACCACCGCGGCCAGAACGACAATCCACCGGTGATGCATCGCGAACGTGAGCATGGCGAGATAGGTCTTCTCGATAGAGTGATAGAAGCCGCGCTGCTTGGATGCCGCGCGGGCATGTTCCGCGGCGAACTCGGCCGCCGAAGATGCGTCGCCCGCATGTCCGCCGGAGCCGTTCTTTCGAGCGGGCTTCTTGAGCCAGCGCGAAGCCAGCATGGGGGTGAGCGTGAAGCTGACAATCAGGCTAACAACGATGGCCGCCGCCATCGTGATGCCGAACCCTTTCATGAAACGCCCGACGATGCCTTCCATGAAGGCGATGGGGAAGAACACGGCAACGAGTGACAGGGTGATGGCAAGTACGGCGAGGCCGATTTCCTTGGTGGCGGCGATCACCGCTTGGCGCGGCGTGCAGTCTTTCTCTTCGATGTACCGGAAGATATTCTCGAGTACCACGATGGCGTCGTCGATCACGATGCCTACGCACAGCGCAAGCGCGAGCAGCGTGAGCATATTGAGCGTGTAGCCCATGTAGTAAATGACGAAGAACGTGCTGATGACGGAAGTCGGAATCGCAAGCGCGGAGATGAGCGTCGTACGGATATTGGCCAGGAAGATGAGCACAACCACCGCTGCGAGAATGCTCCCCAGCACCAGGTGTTCCTTCATCGTGTCGATGGAGTTCTGGATATAGACCGATTGGTCGCGGACTACCTCGACGTGGTATCCCTTCGGCAAGCTGGTTAGGAGTTCGTCCAGCCGTTCGCGGAGGTTTCTCGCGACTTCTATCGTGTTGGTTCCGGACTGCTTGCGGATGTCGAGAAGTATCGCGGGCGTTTCGTTCAATTGCGCGAGGCTCGTGGCTTCTTCGGCTCCGTCTTCCACGGTGGCGATGTCTCTGATGCGAACCACGTGTCCGTTGCGGTTCGCGATGGAGATTCGTTCCAGCTCTTTCACGGATCCGACGCGGCCGAGCGTTCGGACGGTGAATTCTTTAGCCCCTTCTTTCATGGTGCCGCCGGGGATCTGGGCGTTGTTGGTCTTGAGCGCATACGCGACCTGGGGCGCCGTAAGGTCGTAGGCGCGGAGCTTCTGCGGATCGAGGCGGACGTTTATTTGCCGTTTCTGGCCGCCGATTAGCGCCACTTGTCCCACCCCGTCGGTCGTCTCCAAGTGTCTGCGGAGCTTCTTGTCCGCGTACTCGGTGATGTCCTTGATGGGGAAGGGTCCGGAGAGTGAAAGTGTGAGAACGGGGACGGCGTCGGGATCCAGCTTCAGGATCAATGGTTGCCGTATGTCCTCCGGGAGTTCCGAGAGAACGCCGTTAATCTTGTCCCGGACTTCTTGAGAGGCCGCATCGATATCCTTTTCGAGTTTGAACACGAGGAGAATCTGCGATACGCCTTCGGACGAGATCGAGCGGAGTTCGTCGATTCCGCTGATGGTGTTGACGGCTTCTTCGATGGTGTCGGTGATCTCCGTTTCGACTTCTTCGGGAGCGGAGCCGGGCAACGCGGTGATCACGGTAATGATGGGCAAGTCGACCTTCGGGAAGCGGTCCACGCCGAGGCGTGTATACCCCATAATGCCGAGCAGCAGCATGATGAGGATTAGGACCGAGGCGAATACCGGACGCCGGACGCAGAGTTCAGCGAGCTTGTGCATTACGACTTCGCCTCGTCCGCCTGGGCCTGAGCATTGGGTGCGACAATTACGGCGTCGTCCGCGGTGAGTCCCGACTTAATGTAGGTGCTGTCGCCCTGCGTCTCTCCAACTTCCACCACCTTCTCGACCGCGACGCCTTCGCTCACTACATAGACTCTGGAAACCTCGCCCGATTGCATCACGGCACTCGTGGGAAGCATGAGCCGTTCGGTCGTGCCGGGCAGCGCCAACTCCGCGGCGGCGAAGAAGCCGGGCCGCAACTCCCCTTCCGGATTCGCCACGACGGCTTCCACCGAGAGCGACCGGGAATGGCTCTCCAGGGACGGCGCGACATACTTGACCTCTCCCGTGAACGTCTTGTCGGGGAAAGTCTCGACGGTGAACTTCACCTGTTGTCCCGGGGTCACCACCGCGGCATATTGCTGCGGGACGGTGAGCACGAGCCGCAGCGGGTCCAACTTCACTAGGGATACCACTTTCGCCCCCGCCCCCATGGGATTGGTCGACACGCGCTCCCCCTCGGACACGTACTTCTCCGCGACCCACCCGCTAAAGGGCGCCGTAATGGTCGTGTCCGCGAGCATTTTTTTCAGGATTTCCACGCGCGCAAGCACGGTCTGCAGACTTTGATACAACTGCCGCGCGCCTTGTAGGGCTTGCTGGTGCTGCTGTTGCGCGGTCTCATATTGCATACGCGCCTGATCGAACATGCTTTGGGCAATCGCGCCTTTTGCAAGTAGGGCCGTGTAGCGGTCGTACGTGGTTTTAGCCAAATCTAGCGTAGCCTTCGCGGCGCGTACGTTCGGGTGCCGAGCGGGGTCGAACGGCTGCTTGGTGTCTTCCCATCCCAAGGCCGCGCGGAGTTCGGCGGCGGCAGCATTTCCTTCGTTCAGGCTGTTCTGGGCGTCCGTAGGATCGACGACGACAAGCACGTCGCCCTTCTGAACCACGCTCCCGCGCTCGACCATTACTTCTTTGACTACCCCGTTGGCCGTGCTGGCGACTTCCGATTTTTGGTCCGCCACGAGACTGCCGGTCAAGCGAAGATAATTGGCCTCAACCGAGATTTCCGGTCGAGTTGTTTGAGGCGCGCTGGCGTTTACCTTCGATTGCGCCGGTGGCGTGGCCTGCGCCTCGGCATATCCGAGCGACACTCTCTCCTTCGCGCTCGCATACGCGGGAAACCAGGTCTTGAAGGCCGCGAGGCCTGCGACTCCGGCAGCCAACACCAACGCCCCCGCGATGTATTTCTCACCCCTCATGCTTCAACCTCTGGACAACTTTCCGTTGTCCGTTTCTGTTCGTTGTCGTTCCGACTTCCCGACACATTCGACGTGGCCTCGGGTTCCTCCCCTGGTTGGCCTGCACCGCGTGCGCCCCACTTCAAAGTACGCGCTTCCGCGTCGTCGACGAGACGTATTAGTTCTCCCATGATCTCCTGACGCTCCTCGCTGCTGGGAGCGAATATGCCCACTATTTCCAGAGCCCATAGTCCCTCAAGCGCGAGCGCGATGATTGTGGTGAAGGCCAGCGGGAGAGCCGGAGCGTGGATCTCCTCAATCAGGGCTTTGAGGCCTTCTCGAGCGGGCGCCAGAAGCTTGCTGTCGTGTGCGCCCGCTGCCATTAACGCAAACCCAACCCCCTGCAATCTGCGCGACTGAAAGCGCGCCGCCGACAGGATGTGCGCCCTCAATTCCCGGGTCGCACTCTCCGGAAGCTTCGCCGACTCCGCTTGGCGCGCGTCCGAAAGCGCCAAGCTAACCCGTTGCAGTAGCGCTTGAAGCAGCGCCTCCTTTGTCGGGAAATGGTAGAGCAAGCCACCCTTGCTCACACCCGCTCGTGCGCTGATTGCGTTGAACGACAAGTGCGCCGCCCCATCTTCGCGGACAATTTCTTCTGCCGCGTCCAGGAGCGAATCGCGCGAATTGGCGGGTCGGCTCATGATGATTTCCTTTCGCCGGCACGTGCCATACGGCAGCCAGTACTCATTCAAGTATACCGTCCGGACGGTATACTGTCAAATTGGGCCGTCTTCCGCGCGTTGGCGGCGCAGGCGCACGTGCTCCTCTCTGTCATTCCCGTTCTTCGGGTTCACCCCGCGCTCTATGTGGCGGAAAGCCTTGTGTCGTGATAGCATAGCGATCCCCGAGGCGCAGTCCTGGCGCTCGTGCGAATCCGAAGCAACCCGTTCCGTGGCGACATAGGAGACGAGATCATGCGCGACACCTACATTGTGGAAGCCGTACGAACCCCTGTTGGCCGAGGCCGCGACGATGGCGCCTTGCATTCGGTGCACCCCGTGGACCTGCTGGCGATGACGTTAAGCGAGTGCGTGAAGCGCGCGGGGGTCGACAAAGGCGACGTGGAAGACGTGATCGCGGGGTGCGTGTCGCCCATGGCCAAGCAGGGCGCAAACATCGGACGGTTGGCGTTGCTCAAGGCGGGATTCCCGCCGCACGTGCCGGGGCTGCAACTGAACCGGATGTGCGGGTCGGGCCAGCAGGCGATCCATTTCGCGAGCCAGGCCATTGCCGCGGGCGACATGGATTTGGCCATCGGCAGCGGCATCGAAATGATGGGGACCGTCCCCATGGGCAGCGATTGGGGCGTGCTCGACGACGAATTCCTCGCGACGTATCCGTACCCGCTTTCGCCGATGGGCCTGTGCGCGGAGATGGTCGCGGAAGAGTGGGGCCTGACCCGGCGCGAGCTGGACGAGTTCGCGCATGCCAGCCACATGCGCGCGGCGAAGGCCATTCAGAACGGGTGGTACAAGAGCCAGATCTTCCCGGTCGAAGTGAAGCAGAACGGGACGACCCGCATCGTGGACACGGACGAGGGCGTGCGCGCAAATGCCACGCTCGAAAAGATGGGGACCTTGGCCACCGTGTTCAAGGAGAACGGGACTGTAACCGCCGCGAACGCGAGCCAAATCTCGGATGGGGCCGGGGCGGTGCTTGTCGCTTCGGGGGAGAAGGCCGATCAACTCGGACTCAGAAAGCGCGCGCGGATTGTCGGTCGCGTCGCGGTCGGCAGCGACCCGCGATTGACATTGACGGGGCCTATCCCCGCCACGCAAAAGGTGCTGGAGAAGACCGGGCTGAGCATCAAGCAGATGGACACCATCGAGATCAACGAGGCGTTTGCATCGGTGGTGCTGGCGTGGGCGAAAGATCTGAAGCCGGACATGGAAAAGGTCAACCCGAACGGCGGGGCCATCGCCATGGGGCATCCGTTGGGCGCGACGGGGGCCATTCTCATGACGAAGATCGTGCACGAACTGGAACGCATCGGCGGGCGCTACGGCCTGCAGACCATGTGTATCGGGCACGGCATGGCTACGGCAACGATTATCGAGCGCGTGAACTGACGGGGATGCGCCGGGACCCGTCCTGTGCTTCGAAGGTGGACACCCCGTGCTTTCGCGAGTATTCTCTCCTGAAAACGCAGGGGGAGTTCACGATGCGCCGAGTCCTGTTTAGTTTCGCAATTGGCTTCGCGTTTGTCTGGACCGCACAGGCCGCGGACGAGGCCGCGCCGCCTTATACGGTCGAACAATTGCAGGTCATGCTGGCGCAGCCGCCCGCGGCCAACCTCATTCCCGAGTTGGACGGGCTTGATGTGGCTGCGTTAGCCAAGACGCCTCGCCCCGCGTCGTATCTTGAAGAAGTAGCCAAGATGCCCGCGGAGATCCCGCTTACCACCTACACGCTCTACCGGCGTTTTCGTGTAGCGGGCGAACGTCCTCCCTACGAAGGCCCCTACTTCAAAAAACGTACGCTGCTAACGAATCGTGTCATCGCCGCCTGGCTGACGAATGACCCCGCGCAACTCGATTTGGTCAACGATCTGCTGTGGAATATCTGCGAAGAATCGACGTGGGTGCTTCCTGCGCACGAGAAGGACGCGCCGTGGAACATCGATCTCTTCGCGGCGGAAACGGGTTCCGAGCTTGCGCATGCGCTTTACCTTCTCGGCGACCGCGTGCCCGAGGAGATACGCAATCGCGTGCGGCGCGAAATTGAAACCCGCATTATGACTCCCTACTTGGAGCATGCGCACGAGTATGGCTGGAACTCCGGTCGCAACAATTGGACGGGCGTGTGCGCGGGTTCCGTTGGCGAGACGTTCCTTCTGCTCGAAACCGATCCCGCCCGTTTGGCGCAGGCCTTGGCGCCTGTGCTCGATCAACTCAAGCGCTTTAACCGCGTTGCCTTCGAAGAGGACGGCGTTTGCCTGGAAGGCATTGGCTACTGGGTGTACGGGCTTACCCACTACGTCACCTTTGCCGAGATGCTGCGGGCGCGTACGGGCGGAGCAATCGACCTTCTCGCGGAACCGCGAATGAAAGCCATCGCAGCCTATCCTGCCGCCGTCGCTTTGGACAAGCATGTTTTCGCGTCTTTCGCCGACAGCCACGAACACGATCTCATTCCACCATACATCGCGTCACGGCTCGCGGAACGGACCGGAGTCCAAGCGCTCTTGACGCAGACAGGCGAGGATCCTGGGTGGCGAACAAGCGCCATGCTTCGCAATCTGCTCTGGGTGAAAGACCTTCCCGAGGGTGAACCCATCATCGAACCGGCGTTTCTTCCGGGGTCCGGCATCGCGAAACTCGTGGGGAGCGCGTCGGGTAAACGCATCGTGTTTGCCGTGAAGGCCGGCCACAACGCGGAGCCTCACAACAACAACGATGTGGGCAGCTTCATCCTTCGGGTGGGCGGCGCGACGTACTTGTGCGACCCAGGCGCGGGCATGTACAGCAAGGACTATTTCAGCGGCAAACGATACGAAAATGTGTTTGCGAACTCGTATGGCCACAGCGTTCCCCGCATCGGGGGGCAGCTTCAGTCCACGGGCGCGGAATATCGGGGGACGCTTGAGAAGACAAGCGACAACACGCTCGTGATCACTATCGCGGGCGCGTACAAATTGCCCGAACTGAAGAAGGCATCGCGCACGTTCACGTTGCAGCCTGATGGAATCTTGGTGCTGGATAGCGAATATGCGTTCGACGGCGGCGGCCTCGAAGTCGAGGAAGCCTTCATTACATGGCTGGACGTCGAAGTCGATGGGGCGAAGGCACGCGTGCGTTCGCCGGAAGGCGTGGTGACGATTCAGGCAGACCAGGGCGAATTCCGCGCGGAACGCTTGGAAGAGGCATGCAAGGCGAACCACAAGGACCAGGTGCTGACGCGCATTACATTAACCAAACCGGCGTCGGCGTCGACGAAGTCGCACTTCTCATTTACTTACCAACCTGGATAACGTACCACAAGACGGCGAAATCTGCCGGGAACGCCAATCTCCCGATCGGCTCTTTCCTTGGCGAGACGCGCCCCTGTTTTCCGCTCAAGAAATCCCTATAATACGCGTCCCATGGCGACACAATGGAAGAAACTGGAAGACATCTCCGACGCAAAGCTGACGCCCATGCTGCGTCAATACCTCGAGGCGAAATCCGAAAGCGGCGATTCCTTGCTGTTCTTTCGTATGGGCGACTTCTATGAGTTGTTCTT
>JBHEKO010000519.1:0-4995 GCA_041859475.1 Candidatus Hydrogenedentales bacterium | reverse complement strand
TATCCCCCGGCAGAGCGGGGGATCTCTCTTCAATTACCAGGCAAAGCAAGCAGTTTGGCTCACAGGTCGAGCCCGGCTGCCTGGAAAAGGCAAGGTGGAAGTACGTTGGATGCAATAATCAGTCAGGAGAAAGCATGAGACTATTCCGGGGGCGGCCATCGAAGTGGCCCGCTTTGTGGTATCATCTAAAGGGACAGTGGTGTGCCTCCGCTTAGAATGGGGGTGTGAGGGTCTGCTCGGGGCCATGAACGCCGTTCATATGACAAGCCGGTCGCGCGGTTTCGCGCCGTTTTTCGTCCAACTGCAGCCGCTGACGAGTGAAGCCGGGACACTGTGGACCGTCAAGCTGGAGCCGGAAATTCTCACGCTGATGAATCCGGCCAATCAGGATGTTTTGCAGCTTCATCGCGAAGAGGCCGCCCGATACATCAATTTTGCGCATGACTTGCGCCGCGGCCGCGTCATCCATTTTGTCATCATCGAGGGGCTGAAGAGTTATTCGTTTCGCTGTGCCAAGGTCCAATTGCTCAAACTCCTGGCTTGGATGCCCCACAAGGACACCGAGGAAATCGAGCGCGATGTCCGGCGCTCGGGCATCGTGCTCGGGCTCCTTGGCCTTCTCAATTTTCTCGTCGCGCAGCGGATGTGGATGGGCATGGGGGTCGTCATCATGCTCGTGGGGTTGTTTGCCTATTTCCGTCCGCACCGAAAGATGTTCGCCGTAAACGGCGCTTTGCTGCTCGCCACGGGGCTATGGGACTTGACTACGTGGTCGTTTGCCGCCGCAGCAACCCCTTCCGACGGCCTCGGATACAGCATCATTCCCATGACCATGGGCATCGTTCTGATACTCTGGGGAATCCAGCAGATCACTTTGCTTGGGCCCAATCACCAGGTTCGCATCGCGCGCGAACTGCGCGACGAGCGAGCCTCCCTGATGTTTCAGCCGTCGGTCGTAGTTCGCCGCATCGCCTGGGTCAATGCAGTAACTGCGGCGCTCTTCTTCTCTTATTCAGTTGTATTGCTGGCGCATGGCGTGTACATCTCGAGAAGCGCAGTCGCTCCCCCCCCATTTTCGTGGCTCACTCCGGACTTGGTCGTCTTTGGGGTGAGCGGCCTCCTGTCGGCGTCGTCCTCCCTCGTTCTGTTGCGGAAGCAGCGCCCCGCGTATATGGAGGCGCGCGTGTGCGCGCAGGTCATGATCAGCGTCTTGGTATTCGGAATTTGGGGTGCGCTCTTCAGCATTGTCACGGGATCTTCGTTCAGCTTCTTCGGTGACGTGGTGTACACGACACATGTTATTTTCGCGCCAGCGGTGTGGCTAACGCTGATAGCGGCCGTTGCCATGTTCAATCGTTGGTACGGCCGAAGCGTTGACAACGAGCTGGAGAGCCAGCGCAATTAGAGCGCTTTGACTTTTTGTACCTATGGCACTCTGTTGAGCGCATTTTCACTCGGTATCTAATGTGGCCTGAATCGTATGCATCAAGAGTGAAAATGCGCTAGGTTGCATTCCCGGCAGATTCCGTGCCATAACAACGGCCTCTACGCTGCTTGGCCATTGTCCTCAACAAACTGAGGTGATCTCATGCCGCTGAAAACTGCCAAACACTTCATACGCTTTATCGTCCTTGTGACAACGTGCGCGGTCTTGGCGCACGCAGAATTCCGCGCGGGGATCGCGACGGTTGTCGTCACACCGGATCCCCTGCTTCCCGTTTCGGGCGGCGTGGGGATTCCAGAGCCTGTAACCCAGAAGATAGGTGAACTTGAAGTTCGAGCCTTGGTCGTCGAGCAGGGCGACACGCGCGTAGCCATCGTGAGCGTGCCGTTTCTTGGGTTTCCTAGCATTCTGTGCGCGCGCGTCCGCTCGAAGGTGGAGGGAATTCCCGCAGAGAACATCATGATCGGGTCAACTCACACGCACAGCGCTCCGGACATGTATGCGTTTGGCGACGGCAAGGGAGGCACCCTCGCCGACCTGAACTATATCGAGAAGGTTTGTGGCCAAGCGGCAGACGCCATCAATCAAGCCCTTGCCAGCGCCAAACCTGCAGGGGTCAAGGTCGCGACGGACGAAGCGAAGGGGCAGATTGCGTACAACTACTATGCCGAGAAGCTGTACGACCCCCGTTGTTCCGTGATGCAGTTTGTCGACGCCGATGGGAAGGCCATCGCGACTCTGGTCAATTACGCCATCCATCCCGAAGTCATTGGACCCGATCAGAAGATTCTGAGCCCCGACCTCGTTGGGCCTCTCTACGACCGTATCGCCCAGAACGGCGGGGGCATGGGCATCTTCATGAATAGTGCCCAAGGCGGGATGGTCACGGCCGACTGCCGGGGTCCCGAAGGCAAGGACGTACAAACGTGGGACGAGTGCATTCGCATCGGCAATCTGCTCGCGGATGAGGCGCTGCGCATCGTCTCCGGCACGGCCATTCAGCAAGATCCGCCGTTGTTCTGTGCCAACACCCACATCACCTTCCCCATCGAATCGCCGCTCATGCTCGCCGTAATCGCCGGTTCCCC
This sequence comes from Candidatus Hydrogenedentales bacterium, assembly GCA_041859475.1. Taxonomy (GTDB): domain Bacteria; phylum Hydrogenedentota; class Hydrogenedentia; order Hydrogenedentales; family SLHB01; genus JAIBAQ01. Next base: position 2,463 of record JBHEKO010000519.1, on the reverse strand, counting down.
GCTCAAGTACCCCATGAACAACGACAAGAGCGTGACGACTCAAGTGAACGTCGTCAATCTTGGCAATGCGCAGATTCTCACCATCCCTGGAGAGGCCCTTCCGAATATTGGGTTCTACCTGAAGCGTAAGATGAAGGGCGAGAGCAACTTGCTCTTTGGCCTGACCAACGACGCCTTCGGCTATATCCTGACGAAGGAGGACTTCCTCAGCTTCAAGCGATACGAATACGTGTCGCGAACCAGCCTTGGAGAGAAGACCGGTGATATTCTGGTGTCGGAATCGCTCAAGTTTGTGGATTCATTGCCAACGCCCGCGAAGTTCGAAAAGTAATAAAATTACAAAATAGTACGTACAAATAGTGCTTGGAAGGCTGGCTGTTCGACGTAGGTAGCCTAAAGTTCTCGCGCAATTCTGCCGATAATTGAAGTAGGTCAACGGAGCGCCGAGGCAAGTAGGCGCTGGAAAGGAGGTTCATAATGGCAGCTGTAGCTTCTGTTGGGGCCACCTCCAGCGGCGTCAGTTCAGCCCAATTTCAAGCTGAATATTCGGCACGTGTTCTCTCCCTGCAGAAGGACGTGCAGACGACGTTGGGTGCCGCCGCCATCAAGCTGATTCAGGCCGCTATCACGACCGACCCCTCAGTCGGGCAGAACCTCGACGTGTTTGCCTAACAGATCGCGACCCTCGAAGTCCGGGGGCCGCGATCCCTGTGTATCTTCCCCTTCCACCTTCAATTCAGCATTGATTTCTTCTCAACTCCTCTGCAGGTGGAATGCTATAATCCCGAATAGAAACGCAAACGCAGACGGTTCTGGAGGATGAGAGCGTGGCAATTTCGCTAAAGTCGTTGGGTATCGACCATCTCGGGGTTGAAGAACGATTGGCGTTGGTTGAAGAGCTTTGGGATAGTATCGCCTCCGATAGCTCAGCATTACCGTTGACCGATGCTCAGCGCATAGAATTGGAGAGACGACTCTCAGACCACGATGTAACCCCGGACGATGTGGTTTCTTGGCAAGAGGTCAAATCGGCTATTAGTCAACGTCTCAAGAAATGATGCTGCACGCAGTCTTTAGGAACGAGGCGAGACGTGAATTCGATGAAGCTGCGCTGTGGTACGAAGAGCGGCGATTGGGCCTTGGAGCCGCATTTGTGCATGAAGTTGATCGCGCTGTCGAAGCGGTCACCAAAGCTCCACTCCAGTTCCCAGTCGTGTACCGGGAAATTCGCTGTGTTCGCGTGCGACGCTTTCCTTATTCGCTCTTTTTTCGTGTCGAAGCACACGAAATTCTAGTGTTGGCCGTGTTTCACGCCAGGCGGTCTCCGACCACTTGGCGGGACAGAAAGTAGAGTCCGAACAACCACCGTGCCATTGGATTCGTTCGATTGACTCCTGCCGCGTGTTTCGGTCACGCTGTCGCCCTGAATAGCAAGGGGAGTGTTGGCCATGTCGTCCGCGATAGATATCCTCGAGTATTTGCTTTCGAACAGCCCGTGGGTTGACCGTGGCAACACGGTAGACACGGTGAAGATTGGCGACCCGTACCGCGAGATACGCAGGGCGGGGGTCTGCTGGATGCCCTCCATCGAGAACATTCGGGCGGCGCACGCGGCGGGATGCGACGCGTTGGTGGTACACGAACCTACCTTCTGGGAGCACCGCGCCGACGAACCGCGATGGCGGACGCTTGAACCGGGCATCGCGAAGCGGCTGTTTCTCGAAACGACCGGCATGGTTATCCTTCGCGCACACGATTCCTGGGACAACTGGCCCGAGATAGGCATCCGCGATTCGTGGGCGGCGGGATTGGGGTTGACCAAGCGGATTCGCGAGGGTACGACGTTGCGGTGGCATGCAATGTATGAAGTCGCGGAGCAACCCTTGCGCGAGTTTGCGCGCTACATTGCGGAGCGCATCAGGCCTTTGGGCGAGGACAGCGTCCAAGTCATCGGCGATCCAGAGCGAATTGTAAGCAGGCCGTCGTTGGGCGTCGGGTGTATCGGGCCGGACAAGGAAATGGCGGAGTTTGGGTCGGATGTTCTGATCGTCTGCTACGATGGCGCGCCGTATTGGGCCGTGCGCGAGCGTCTCGCGGAAATGGGGGTCGCGGTTATCACAGTGGAACACGGGACAAGCGAAATGTGGGGAATGGAGAAATTGACGAGTCACCTCGCGGAGGTGTTCCCGCACATTGGATTTCGATACTTCGCCGAGCACCCGCGCACGTGGACCGTGCGGGGGCAGGGGTAACCATGCCGCGTTTTGGAGTCACCCCACAGAAGGAAGCCGAGCTTGAGCGAAGGATGGAGGCCTGTGGTATTCGCGAGGCAGAGCTGGAGGAGTCCTTTGTCCGGTCGAGCGGAGCGGGCGGTCAGCACGTGAACAAGGCTGCGACGTGTGTGGTGTTGCGACACCGTTCGACGGGGCTTGAAGTAAAGATGCAGAAAGCCCGGTCGCAGTC
>JBHEKO010000075.1:0-4489 GCA_041859475.1 Candidatus Hydrogenedentales bacterium | reverse complement strand
GAAGATCGGGGAAGCGCTCCCCGTCACCCTGCAACTCAATGTCATCGCCCTTCTCCTCGTATACCTCCTATCCATTCCACTCGGCGTATACTCGGCCACGCACGAAGGCAGTCGCTCGGACGGGTTCATCACCCCCATCTTGTTCATTCTCTATAGCCTCCCCACATTCTGGACCGCGATGCTGCTCATCTATTTCTTCGGCGGAGGCCAATTCCTAAGTTGGTTCCCAACCTATGGATTGAACTCGCTCGGCGCGGACCAAATGTCGTGGGGGCAATGGCTGATCGACCGCGCCTGGCATCTTGTCCTCCCCGTAGTCTGCCTGACGTATTGGGACTTCGCTATCGTCTCGCGGTTCGCCCGCGCAGGCATGGTGGATGTCATTCGGCAGGACTACATTCGAACTGCCCGGGCCTACGGATTCTCCGAACGGGTCGTAATCTTCAAGTACGCCCTGCGCAATTCGTTGATCCCGATACTGACGCTCGTTGGCGCATTGATCCCCGCCCTTATCGGGGGAAGTGTCATCATCGAACAAATCTTCTCCATTCCGGGAATGGGAAGGCTGAGCTTTGAAGCAGTTCTCGGACGCGACTATCCGCTTGTCATGGGCTTATTGACGATTTCGGCTTTGCTCACGCTCATCGGACTCATCGTCTCGGACATTCTATACGCCCTAACCGACCCACGGATTAAATTCGAATGACGAACCCAGTTTCGGAAATAGCGACGTCTCCTTGCGAAACCCTGGCACGCGACAGGTCTCTCGGTTATTGGCAGATCATTGGACGCCAGTTTGTGAAACGGCGCCTGGCGGTCTTTGCGCTGCTACTGCTTCTCTTCTTGGCCGTGACGGCGGTCTTTGCGCCTTTTGTCGCGAGCGACAGGCCCATCTACATGGTCAAGGACGGGCAGCGTTACGTATTTCCAAACGTCATCGACTACAGCGCGTTACGATGGGTGGATTTTCGCCGCTGGCAACCAGCGGAAGGCGAGTATGCCCTGCGCACGCCCTTGCCCTTTGGTCCGCACACCTTCGACTTGTATAACCGGCTATCCGGCCCGAGCGGCAAGCACCTGCTGGGGACCGACGCCCTCGGCAGAGACGTATTGACCCGCGTCATCTGGGGCACTCGCGTGTCCATTTCGATTGGATTCGTTGCCGAGGGAATCTCGGTGTTGATCGACATTTTCCTGGGTGCGCTCGCAGGCTTCTACGCAGGGAAGATTGATACCCTTATTCTCCGCGTCATCGAAATCGTAATGCTATTCCCCGTGTTTGTCCTCATTATCACCTTAATCAACTTCGTGCCGCCCAGCATCTACAACATCATGTTCGTACTCGGGCTGACAGGGTGGACCGGAGTGGCGCGTTTGGTTCGCGGCGAATTCCTCAAACTGCGCGAAAGCGAGTTTGCATTGGCCGCGCGCGCAAGCGGTTTGCGCGATTCGCGCGTCATTTTCCGCCACATCATGCCCAATGCCATGTCTCCCGTGCTGGTCAGCGCCACGTTTGGTGTGGCCGGCGCAATCCTTACCGAGTCGGCCTTGAGCTTTCTGGGGTTCGGCGTGCCGCCCCCTACGGCAAGTTGGGGTGAGCTGCTCTTCCAATCGAAAAGCTATCTGAACCGCGGCGCGTGGTGGCTGGCCATTTATCCTGGCGCAGCGATCTTCTGTACGGTAACGGCCTTCAATCTCGTGGGCAATGGCCTGCGTGACGCGATGGACCCGCGGATGAGAGTGTAGATGGCAAACACAAGCTGCGACTCTCTGCTGCAAATCAAGGACTTGCGGACCTATTTCAAGACGGACGCAGGGATCGGGCGCGCCGTCGACGGCGTGACATTCGATATCCCCGCCGGCAAGACCATCGCCTTGGTCGGGGAAAGCGGTTGCGGCAAGAGCGTGACCGCGCTTTCGATACTTCGGCTTGTAGCCTCCCCCCCCGGCTTTCATCCCAGCGGCGAGATTCGCTTCGAAGGTAAGGATCTGCTTTCGCTTCCGGAGCCGGAAATCCGGGCTATCCGAGGCAACCGCATTTCCATGGTCTTTCAAGAACCGATGACGTCGCTGAATCCCGTCTTTCGCGTCGGATCCCAGATCGTCGCCGCAATACGCGTACACCGCAACGTTTCGCGGTCCGAAGCCAGAGACCGCGTGATCGAACTGTTCCGGACCGTCGGCATTCCCGCGCCCGAACATCGCATAGACGATTATCCGCACCAGATGTCCGGGGGCATGCGACAACGAGTGATGATTGCAATGGCTCTGGCCTGCAAGCCTGCCTTGTTGATTGCGGACGAACCGACGACGGCGCTGGATGTGACAATCCAGGCGCAGATATTGGACCTTCTGCGAAAGCTGCAGACCGAACAAGGAATGGCATTGTTGCTCATCACGCACGACCTCGGAATTGTCGCGGAGATGGCCGAAGAGGTTGCCATCATGTACGCCGGAAAGATTGTAGAGCGGGCGCCTACGCGTGAGCTGTTCCACGCACCGAAGCACCCCTACACAATTGGGCTATTCGACTCGTTGCCGAAAATCCACCGCCCCGGCGAGCCGCTTCACGCAATACCCGGCTCCGTGCCCGCCGCTACCAAGTTCTTGGACTCGTGCAGGTTTCATCCTCGCTGCTCCCACGCAATGGCCGTATGCCGACGCGACGAGCCCCCGCTCGCCGGGCGCGACACGTCTCATGCTACCGCGTGTTGGTTGCACGACGAGGCCGAAATGAAGCGACAAGGAAAACCCCAGGGGTTACCTGGTCGCGAGGGCGGCACACGATGAATGCAAGATCAAAACCAGACGAATTGCTCGTGGTGCGCGATCTTGTTATGCACTTTCCCGTGCGAAAAGGCGTGTTGTCGCGCGTTGCCGGATATGTCCGCGCAGTCGACGGCGTCAGCTTCACGGTTCCGGCCGGCAAGACCCTGAGCCTCGTCGGCGAAAGCGGCAGCGGAAAGACGACCTGCGGACGCGCCATTCTCCGCCTCATCGAGCCGACTTCGGGCACGGTATTGTTTGACGGGGTCGACGTGATCGCCTTGCCGAAACGCGAACTCCGCCAGATGCGCAAGCGCATCCAAATTGTCTTTCAAGATCCCTTCGGCTCGCTGAATCCCCGTATGACCGTCTACTCGATGCTCGCCGAAATCATACGGACTCATCGATTCACGGAGCGCGGTCGTGTGCGCGACCGTATCGTGGAGCTGCTTGACCTAGTAGGCCTTCCACCCGAAAGCGCGGACCGATACCCGCATGAATTCAGCGGCGGCCAACGCCAACGCATCGGTATCGCTCGCGCCTTGGCAGTCGAGCCGGATCTCATCGTGGCGGATGAGCCCGTCAGCGCGCTCGATGTCTCGATTCAAGCGCAGATTCTCAATCTACTCGAGAGTCTCCAGAAGAAACTTGGATTGACCTACTTGTTCATCGGACACGACTTGAGCGTTGTCCGTCATATTTCCGACATGGTCGCCGTGATGTATCTGGGCCGAATCGTCGAGTACGGAACCGTGGATGACATCTTCGAAAGGGCCGTCCATCCATACACAAAAGCACTGCTCTCCGCAGTGCCGGTCCCGGACCCAGACATACTGCGCGAACGGCAAGTGCTCTTCGGCGAGATGCCGAGCCCCATAGATCCGCCCTCTGGTTGCCGGTTTCATCCGCGGTGTCCGGATTGCCAAGAGTCCTGCAAGAGTCGCGAACAAGTGCTAACCGAAGTCCGGCCGGGGCATTTGGCCGCGTGCGATGTGCATGCGTCTGCGCGGTAGACTTCGCTTACCGCATGCTTGATTGGCAGTCCACCCGGACTTAGACTTGTGCTGTGCGAAGAGAGGTGACGTGTCATGGCTGATATTCCGAGCAGAATTACCGTAAATATCGACCAGTGCGGGGGGCGTCCCTGCGTACGTGGAATGAGAATTCGTGTTACCGATATTCTCGACCTTTTTGCGGCTGGCCTATCCACGGAGCAGATCCTCCGCGAGATGCCGGATTTGACCTCTGAAGACGTCCAGGCTTGTCTGCATTTCGCGGCAGCCCGCCTGGATCATCCTACACTGGTGGCATGAAGATCTGGGTCGACGCACAACTGCCTCCATCAATCGCGGAATGGATCGCTCTCACATTTGGCGTCGAATCCCTTGCCGTACGCGATCTGGGGCTTCGAGACGCAGCAGATTCGGATATCTTCAAGAAAGCTGGAGCGGACGGCATTGTGGTCATGACGAAAGACCGCGACTTCGTCCGTTTGCTCGAGAAGCACGGACCTCCCCCGCAGATTCTGTGGGTAACATGCGGAAACACATCCAACACGCGGCTGCGCGAAGTCCTCGGGCGTTCTCTTAGCGACGCGCTGAAGCTCCTGCAGTCTGGCGAACCATTAGTAGAAATCAGCGACCAGTGGTAAAGAAGGGGAGAAGATGAGTACAGTTGTTGGATTGGTAGCTTTGGCGCAGATCGTTGCGGCAGCGGCGTTGCC
>JBHEKO010000055.1:0-8369 GCA_041859475.1 Candidatus Hydrogenedentales bacterium | reverse complement strand
TTTCGTCGCGTAGGAGAAGTGAGCGCTTGCAGCATCGCCCGCGGGCTGTTGAAGCGTAAGCCCGTGCCATATCCGCTGCTTCTCAAGCGCAAGAATCGCCTTCTGCTCTTCGTCCAACGTGGATGTGCACCCGATCGAATCGAGCACCGTCAACGCCCGATGCGGCATGTTGGCCTGTTCGAGGTCACGGGCATACCCCATTGCGTCGTAGGTGTTGCGAACGAGGCTCAACGCTACTTCCGTCCGGCCATTGCCCGACAGAGATACCGAGCGCATGATCACCAGCCCCATGCTTTTCCACAATGCGGTAATCGGGTCGGGGATGCGAGTGGTCTCCTCCTCCAACGTGAGCGCAAGGCAAATCGATCCGTGCGGCTGGACAAGGGGCGCCACCGGGACGAGCAACGCGCCCACGTCATCCACGGCACAAGACCCGATCACGACGCAGTCGAGTTTGCCTTCGGGAATCGCGGAGAGCGCACCGGCTGACGCGTGAAGCACTTTCACGGGACGTTCCGCGAGGGCGCTCTCAAGGCCATCGGGCGCGTCTCCCACAATCAAAACACGGGTAGCCGCCTCCGGTATGAGGCTTGCCAAATCCGCGCCGGTGAAAAGACGTCGGTTATCCACGCTTCCCCCCTGGTCCCTGCGTCCGGCCTCTTGGGACCGTCCGCGAATAAGGATAGACAATTGCGGAGGCTGCGTGCAGGTTTTTCGGGCCTTGAGCGAATGTGGCCTGGGTGCAAACGCGAAACGGCGCTTTCGGCGAAAGCGCCCTACCTTTGGAACGCACTACCTTCGCGGTGCGCCCTACCTCCTACTCGACGATCTTCACCGGCGGAGGTTCGGAGTAGCCGATGGTTATGTCTTTCACGCCTTTGAGCGCGTCGCGAATCTGCTCGATCGCGAGCTGTCGGATGCGGAAGACTTCGGGGCGTCCCGCGACGGAGGCATAGCGCTGGTGCGGGTCGGCTTCGCTGATCTTGCCGACGGTGAGCGGACCCAGCATGACCGATCCCGCGCCTTGTCCCGCTTTCGTGGCGGTCACGCGCACGGTCATCATCGGTGCATCGAGGCCATATTGGGCGAGGTCCGTGGGCGCGGTAGGAGATTCGATGGCGTCGGCAATGCATGTTTCCAACGTGTTCAGCAGCGCGTCCATGTCGCTCTGGCTTTCCCAGGCCTTGGCGCGCGGTTCCTCGATGAGCCAGGCGCGCTCGCCTTTGCTGAAGATGTAGTTCGTTCCCTCGAACGCGAGCATGACTTGCGACACTTCGTCCTTCTTGAAGGACAACAGACCCTTGGAAACGAAATCGGTATAGGTCGCGCGCCATGCGTCCACTTGGGTCTTGTCTAGAGTGGTGATGGCTCCGGTATCCTGGGTGGCGTAGTAGCTTTCGACGTTTGGAACCTGGGCGCCGACGAGGATTTCCATGGGGATTTGCGAATCGGCGACGGTCAACGTCATGCGGATCGCGGGCGTGTCCAGACCATACTCCGGCTTGCGCTCGGAGTAGTAGTTCGTGCCTTTGGCGCTCACAATGGCCCCGATGAAGCGCGACACGGCCCCCTGATCCGATTCCATTCCGGGAGGATCGGTCAATCGCCACGCCTTCCCCTCCGGGTTCTCAAGGGTGAACGTCTGGGGCCCGGCCTCGTATTTCAAGGACCGGATGGTTGATGCAGGGTGCGTGAGTACGCGCTTTTCGGAGAAGGAGTCGGTACGCTTCGGGAACAACGTGACAACCTGGGCATCCACGACGAAGACCTCGGAAGACGACTCTTTCTTGACGAATACGCCGCCCTTCTCCGATTCGCGTTCGAAGGAACCGTAGTAGATCGTTTGAAGAGCGCCCTCTTTGCCGCATCGCACCGTCACGCGCGCCATGGGTGGGTCGAGTCCATAGTCCGCGAGGCGCTCGGGTTGATCGATGTAGCCCCGTCCAACGGCGTACTGGATCTCCGCCACGAGTCCCTGCACCATCTCCTGATCGGCCAATCCCTTGGTGGGCCCCAGCACGTTCCACTGATTGTCTGCGCCCAATTCGACTATGACCGGCACCGTCTCTTTGAACGTGGCTTCCGGGCTTGCATCGGCATTCGTCTTTTCCGGAGGGACAATCCAAGCAAACTCAAGCCGGGTAATACCGTCTTCGAGATGATCGAACGGGTACCGGTCGCGCAGTACGAGTAGCGACCGATCCAATTCAAAAAAGCTATCGGGCTTGACGAGGAAAACGGCGCCGTTCTCGTCGAGGGCATAGCGGAATTTCTTGGTGGGATCCAACGCTCCGAAGCTCAGCTTGACCTCTTTATCCGCGGCGGTCTTCGCTTGGATTTTCAGAACGGGCTTGGCCAGCCCATATTGCTCCAGGTCCTCGGGAGATTCCGCGATGGTGCGCTCGTTGGATAATTCGGCGAGGGCCGTGGCAACGCGCTCCCACACCTCCGGATTCGGACGAACAGGATACGGCTGCGTGACCTTCCACGCCTTTTCGCCGTCGCGCATGCCGGAAGATGCGCGTTCGCCTTCGCGCTCGATGGTGATGGTTTGGACGGAAGCGGGCGTGAAATCAAAGAGCTTCTTCGCTTCCACGACATCCCGTGCCGATTTCTCCTGCAACAGCGTCATGCCCCAATATCCAAGGCACAGCAACGCGAGCAGTCCCGCCAGCGCGATGGTCGAGCGCGGCTTCATCGGTACTTTCTCCGGACCAGAAACGTGCAGAACCCGGCGAGCACGATGACCTGGAACACACCCAGGGTCGAAACCCATGTGAGGATCTTCTCGTCGACGTCCGACAGCTTAATGGGAACGTTTTCTTTGCCGCGCGGCCGTGCCGCGATGATGTCTTCCTGTTCCGTGAGCCAAGCCACGCAGTTGAGCATGAAGTTGAGGTGCCCACCGCTGCGCATGTTCTCGGTCTTGGCCAGATCGGAATCGCCGACGACGACGATCCGGGCATCGCGCGTGCGCCCTGCGTCGCCCGTCGGCGTATCGGTTTTTATCGTTACCGCCACGGCCACTCCCAGCGAGCCAAGAGGTTCCTTGGCCGGATCCTGAACTGGTGCGCGCCCCGAGGCCAGGCCCGATAAGTCGGTCTCCGCATAGGCGTACGGAAGCGTCCGAAGGATCGTATCCCCAACGACGTTTTCCGGGAGCTTTGCCGCGAGCCTGACGGTTCGCGCCGCATTAAGATCGATTTGCTTGTCGAAGCCTTTGGTAATCGGGCTCGTCTGCGAATAGCACCCGTTGAACTCCACGTTCGGAACGTTGATCTGCCCGAACTCTTTGACAGCCGCGGAGTCGGTCAGCAACGAGACTTGGCCAAGGCGTTCGTTGACGCCGGAGATAACAAGGTCCTCGCCCACGACAATGCCGAACCGTTGTTCCAACCAGGTGAGCACCTGTTTCCGAACGGAGGCAACGCCTACGATGACCTGAGGATCCAACATGAGGAGCAGGCGCCCGCCGCCGCTGATGTAGGCATCCAGCGCCTGCAATTCCGATGCAGACAAGTCTCCGCCCACCCCGTCTCCGATGCCATTCAGCACGAGCACGGAATAGTCGCCGGAAATGCCTTGGCCGCTCACGCGAATGGCCGTCGTCTCCGCGAGATAGCCTTCCGAATCGAGCAAGGCTTTGAAGTACGCCCCTTCGGGGGAGGAGGGCTCGGTCTCGCCGTGGCCGGTCAAGAAGCCGACTTTGGGATCCGCGTTGCGCAGCACGTTGATGAGCGCGTTCGTGAAATCGCTCTCTTCCAGCGTGGGATTCGGCGCCTTCAATCCGATGGTCTTCTTGCATGTCCCGCACATCACGACCACCGTGCCGTTGGGATCGTGATACGTAAGGTTCATGGCCTTGAGCCGGGCGAATTCCTGTTGGGGATCGAAGAACTCAATCTTGAGGTGGTCGCTCAGATTCCTGCATCGATCCAGAAAACGCTGTGTCTTTTCGCGGGCGAGGTCGATATCCCGGATGCCCGTCTTCGTGAACAATCCAAGCACGGTCACGTCCTGCGTGAGTCCCTGCAAGACTTGGACGGTCTGGGGGGCCAACTCCCGGCGCCCTTCGCGCGTGAGATCCCAGGTACGGTCCCAGCGATTCGCGAAGGCGTACAGCACAAGGCAGATTGCAAAGAACACAACAGACGCGACAATGCTGTTCAGGGCCTGTAGGTTCTTTCGCTTCTGTGCAACACCGGCCATCGCCACCAAGGTCAGAATGACCCAGAGGATACCGCCCACCGCGGCAACCGCCAAGGGGAGCATCACCCGAGTGGAAAACAAGTCTTGCTGCAAAACGAGCACGTTCAGGCCGAACGCAAGGCTGAGAATCGCAACAGTTGCGATGAGTACGCGGGCGATTCGCATGCCTATGCCCTCCACCGTCGCGCTTCGAGCGAGCGAAACGTCAGGAACAGGAAGAAGGCGGAGAACAGAAGGTAGTAGGCGACGTCTTTGGGTTGAAGGACGCCTTGCGCCATCTCCTGGGCATGGGCGTCAAGCGGAAGCTGCACGACGATCTGCCGGAAGACGTGGTAGATGAAGTTCATTGTGAGCTGGACGCCTTGCCCCCAGTTCGCGGGAACAGCGATCTCCACGGGGAGATCGGAGCCGTACGTGCCGAGAATGTACGACACGAACCATAGGCCAAACGTGAGGGTGCCCGCAGTAATTTGGCTCCCGGTGACCGAAGAAACGAACAGGCCTAAACTCATAAAGGCCGCGCTCATGAGGAAGACCGTCAAGAGTCCAAACGCGAGGACTATAGGTTCGACCTCGGTGTGGCGCCCAAGCAGCGCCATGTGCACGCCGACGACCAGCATCAAGATGAGGACGATCCCAAGCGAGGCAAGGTATTTGCCGAAGATGATCTCGCGGTCGCGAAGCGGATGCGTCAACAGGAGTTCGAGAGTCCCGCGATTCCGTTCCTCGGCCAGCAGACGCATGGTAATAAGCGGGCCGATAAACAGAATCAACTGTCCGCAAAACACGAGAAACGGGCTCAGCATCATCTCTTCGAAATTGGGGATGCCCTCATAGCCGTAGGAACTCGGCGATTGGGTAATGCGGCAAAACATGATGAAGGTGCCCGCGAAACCCGCCCCGGAAATGGCCGCGAAAGTCCCTACCACTACGTAGCCCACTGGTGTCACGAAGAAGCTGGTGAATTCGCGTTTGCAGACCGCCCATGTGTTTCTCATGCGGCACCCTCGTCGCGGGCGATTACGTCCACGAAAACGTCTTCCAAGGTTTTGCCGCCTTTGCCGCCGACCAAGTGCTTCATGGTGTCCTGGGCAACAATCCGTCCCTTATTGATGATGAGGACACGCTCGCAAAGCATCGAAACTTCCGGGAGGATGTGCGTGCTGAGGAGAACGGTGTGTTCCTCGGCCAAGTCTTTGATCATGTGCCGGATTTCGACAATCTGGCGGGGGTCCAAGCCTACGGTCGGCTCGTCCAGAATCAGCACGGGCGGGTTCCCCACCAGTGCCTGTGCCAAGCCGACGCGTTGCCGGTATCCCTTCGACAGGTTTCGGATAATGCGCTTGCCCATGTCGGACAACCCGCACCGTTCCTTCACGCGGTCTACTTCCACTCGGCGCTCGCGCCGGGCGACATTCTTAATCTCCGCCACGTAGTTGAGGAACGAGTCGACGAACATCTCCCCATAGAGCGGAACGCTCTCGGGCATGTAGCCCACGCGCCGCTTCACCTCGATGGGGTCGTCGTCGATATAGAACCCGGCAATCCGTGCCGTGCCGCTTGTGGCCGGCGTGTAGCCCGTGAGGACGCGCATGGTCGTGCTTTTCCCGGCCCCGTTGGGACCGAGAAAACCAATGATTTCACCTTGCTCGACTTCAAAGGAGACGTCGCGGATAGCGGCGATGGAACCGTAGAGCTTGGTAAGGCCTTTTGCTTCGATCATCGTATTGCCCATTGAGTGCATAGCCTACTTAAACCGAGATAGGATACGCAACAAAAATGGAATCAGTTGACAAACCGGATTTCTCGCAAACACACGCAACGTCTTGTCGCAACGCCGTGTTTCTCCTAGACTTGCGGGAGAGTCGATGGTTTTGGTTGTTGGACGGTGTGTTTGTGAGAAATCCTCATCTCACCAGCCTGTGCAAATTGCCGGCTATATGGGGTGCGACTTTCCACAAGGAGGCATTTTTTGCCTGCCCGAACCAATATATTAGTTGACAATGAATGAGACGTTTTCTTTCCTCGTCTGTATAATCGACTGAAGTTTAACCAGTTACGCTCGGGTTACCCCGCGCGGCCTAGGTGTCGACGAAGTTGGCACGAAGTGTGCTTCTTTCCATGTGTCACGACCGTTAGGCGGCGCAAAGAAGGGTTCCATCAGATGAAAGTTCAGTGTTGTGTATGCCACAAGTCTCGGATCGGCGGAGTCTGGGTTGCAACAAACCCGTCCCATGAATCCGATGAATCGATAAGCCACGGCTATTGCCCCAGTTGCGCCGAGGCCGCGTTTGCCGAGCTGCGCGCCGCGCAAAAGCCCGCTCGCCGCAAGAAGTCCAAAGATGCCGCATAACTGACCGTTTGTACCTCCCACGCGCGGAGCAAGGCCCCAAGAGACCTTGCTCCGCGCGTTTTCTGTTTTGGAGAAGAATTCGCATAATCTTCTTTGCTTGACCTTCAATATCTGGTAAGCTGTGTCCGGGGAAGAGGCAAGCGCGCTGACGTGGGTCGTGACAGAGCCGAAGAAGATGCCTTGAGAACATAGGGGGCTAAATGGCGATCGCTCTCAAACGAGAAAAGACCTCACCTTCGGGCATTCCCCTCTGGGTCTATGGGATGATGCTCCTGGGGGCATTTCTCGAAATTGTCCGTTGGGTTATGTTCACGGATCGCGCCGTAGCCCCCGAAGCCGACGTGATTGTCGGCATGCTGGCACGGGTATTCTTCTGCGCCGCCGTAGTCCTCGCCGTCAATTCGGTGGCGCGAGGTCAATCGCTGCGAATCACCCTCACCATTGGAGTCAGCGCCATCGTCCTCGGCTGGTGTATCCAGGAATTGGGGCGCATCGATGGACTTGCCCACTGGTACACGACCGCGGAGGGCGAGGAGCTTCGCACGATTCTATCCCGAGTGCTGTCGTTGGCGGGCTATCTTTGCGCCTTCGTGGGCGTCTTCTATGTATTCCAGGAGTTGTACCTGGCGCGGCGAGCCGAGGAGACTCGAAGTGAGGATCTTATTCGGGAGGCGCAAGAGCGGCGCGAAATTCTGCAAGAGGTAACGACACGCGAACGCATGCTGGCACAGGCCGAACGGTTGGCCAGAATCGGTAGTTGGGAGTGGAGCCGGGCAAAGGGAACGATAGTGCTGTCGGAGGAAATGTCGCACTTGCTGGGCACGGATCCCACGGAAAACGAAGTGCCCGTGGAGACGATTCTGGAGCGCTTGGACGATGCAGATTTCGCCCAAATAGAGGAACAAATCGCCAAAGCCCAGAGCGGCAGCCAGTTTATCGAATGGACCTTCCGGGTACGTCACTCCAGCGGATCCGAACGCATCTTGCGCTGCAACGCCTGTGTCATGTTCGACGACGATCCCGACTTGCCGGTGCGTCTCGTCGGGATGGCGCAAGACATTACCGAATTGCGGCGCGCCGAACATTCCCTGCGCGAAAACGAGCGGTTTCTGCAGGACATCTTCGAGAGCATTCTGGATGGCATCAGCATCCTCGATTCGGACCTTCGAATCGTGCGAGTGAATTCAGCGATGGAACGCTGGTATGCCCATGCAATGCCCTTGCAGGGCAAGAAGTGCTTCCAGGTGTATCACGGCCGCGATGTCCCGTGCGAGCGATGCCCGAGCATTCATACGCTGGCAACGGGTGAACCCCGATGCGAGACGCTGGCGCGGTGGACGCCGGATGGCGATTCTCAGGAGTGGCATGACCTATACACATTTCCGATACGCGATTCGGAGACCGGAGAGATTCGAGGCGTCATCGAGTACATCCGCGACGTGACCGACAGGATGCGTGCGGAAGAAGACCGGCGGTCGCTCGAGACGCAACTGCAGCACACCCAGAAACTCGAGAGCCTGGGCGTCTTGGCGGGGGGGATCGCCCACGATTTCAACAACCTGCTTCAAGGAGTCTTGGGCGGTGTGAGCTTGGCGTTGCTTGAAGCGCCCGCGGATGCTCCGCTACGAGGCAATCTGGAGACCATTTCGCAGGCGGCGCGGCGCGCGGCGGATCTTGTCGGCCAAATGCTGACGTATTCGGGGAGAGGCCATTTCTCCAAACAAATCACTTTCTTGTGCCCCGTTGTGAAGGAGATGCTCAAGCTCATCGAGAGCTGTATCTCCAAGAAGACGCGCCTGGACTACCG
>JBHEKO010000742.1:0-6641 GCA_041859475.1 Candidatus Hydrogenedentales bacterium | reverse complement strand
CACCTGGCTGCACCACACGATGGGGTACGCCGGCACGTTGTACATTTCCTGCTTGCTTCGCTCCTCGCCGGGATCGAGCAACGCCAGCACATGCATGTCCTTCCGATTGAAGTTGATGAACGTGTACCACTCATCCTGGATCTTCCAATCCTTCGGGAAGCGCGCCATCGCCGGGTTCTCCGAATCGACGACCTTGACCGTCCCCACGAATTGCTTGCCGTGTCCCTTGAACTCTGCCCCGAGCATCTTGAGGAACGGCGTCACTTCTCCGCCTTCCGGCGTGTGAAACGAGTCCGTCGTGCTGTGGAGACCCAACAAAGCTCCGCCATTTTCGATCCACGCCTGCAGCTCCGCAACGCCGTTAGGCCCCATCGGCGGATTGCCGTCCTCGCCCGTTTGCGTCAAGTCCGCCGACGTATACATTATGACCAGCTTGTACTTCTTCAAATTCTCCGCGTTGATTGTTCCCGCGTCCTTCGTCGACTCGTACGTCATCCCCATGTCTTCGAACAGCGGCTTAAGCACCGTGTCGACGTGGCTCACTTTCTTGTCGTTCCACTTGATTACGCTGTGCTCGAATCCCGAGGACTTGCTCAAGAAAAGCACCTTGCCCTCGAGTCCCTTTGCGTCACCGTCGGCCTTGCCCATGCTTGCACATCCATTCGCCATTGCCATGACAGACAGACACATTACGCCTGAAATCACGAAGCGTGTAATCATGTTTTGCTCCTTTGAACGCGCTTACGTGAACCAGGGATCACGCTTGAAGCTCCCCCGAATCGGCGCGATTGTCTCGTAGCGTACCCCTGCGACGCATAGCATTCAACCAAGCCAAGTCACTCCCGCATCGGAACGGCGACCTCGCGTTTCGACGGTGGACGGCGCTCGGTATCGGTCGAGCGCCGGGAATTCCCGTTCGCGCTTTGTGCGCGCCCCTATTCGAACCGGCGTCCATCACCGGGTGCTCCAGAGTCCGTCAACGCACTTGCGGATTGGAAGATCGAGAACTGCCCCGTGCTCCAATTCGATTACGAGTCCAGCGCCATTCCCCCAGCGCTGTCCACGAATACGACTCTGGGGAGGGCCTGAGTAAGCTGCTCCAGCCGATTGTAAAAAGCCAGTTCCTCTCCCTTCTCGGGCACCTGAAATCCAAGGAAAACCAAGGCAGCGTCGCGCGACCAGCGCGCAATTGCATCGCTTACGTCGTCGGCTACGACCGCCTGGGCTGTCGCGTTGATGCGTGCGGCTCCAATCAACGCGGAAAGGTGCGCCGCGACCTCTGCCTTGCCTGCTTCGTTCTGAATCGCGCGAAGCAAACGGATCGGTCTTCCCCTCCACTCGTCGTTGCTGGTCAGAAGATGCGCAAGCAACAACATCAACTCCCCATTTTCGTGCCCGCGCCACCATACGTCTATGGACCCCTGTGGTGGAACCCACGCATCGGACGGCTCTTCTTTGAAGTGAATGCAGACGATATTGCTGTGAAGCTGCGCAAGTGTGTTAAGCGTCGACCAAATAAACTCAATACGCTCCGTGTCCTGCGGCCACCCGAGCAGCACGGTGTTTGGGCGCATCATCCCTATACCGTGGCACTGCACCAAGGAAGCAATGCCGTCGGGAAGACTCGGGGCCACTACCACAGCAGGAAAAGCAAAGAGATCCTCGACCCGGATCAACTCGCGAAGAATGCGTTCCTGGTTAACTCGACGCTTGACGCGATTCTCCACATTCCCCTCAATGACTTGCCCCAACGAAAGCACGCCCGATCCTCCGGCAAACCAGTGGCCATACACGGCCAAGTACTGTCTGCTCCATGCCTCCCCGATAAGCGCGAGAACCACCGGGCGCCAGTTCTTGGGATGGTTTTCTTCCTCTTCGAGCTTCAACAGGTTTCGGCGCGCGCGCTCGAAAAGGAGGCCGCTCCGCAGATCGCCCCAGCGCGCCGTTAGTTCGCGGCTCTTGATATATCCATGAATCCCTGCCATGCACGCAATGGAGAAAACGGCCCACCCCGGCGCGATGAAAAACATCACGACAAGGCACCCCAATGCCCCCAGAAGTGACAAGGACCAGTGGCAATACGCAAAACGCGGACGGTAACTGGGATTTCGTGTCACGGCTTCGTAAAACGTGGCCAGGTTGAGCGTGCCGTACGTGATCATGAACGCCATCGTGATCACCGGAGCCACGGTATTGAGGTCGCCGAAGAGAATGGCCACCTGCGAGATGCCAAACGTAAGAATGGTCGCATTCCGGGGTTCATTTCCTTTGCGGCTGCCTTTGCCGAATACCCTCAGACTCCGGAAAATGTTGTCCCGCGCAAACGCCTGGAGTATCCGCGGCGCGCCCATCATGCTTCCCAAGGCCGACGAAAGGGTCGCCGCGAAAACGCCACATGTAATCAGACTAGGAATCAGAGCTATTTCCCGGACAATCAAACTGTTTTCGAGGAGGACCTCCGCAGGACGCACACAACCCAGGATTATTGCCATGCAGAGATAGATGACCAACGTGACGCCAACCGCCGCAAGCGTCCCCATCGGTATCGACTTGGATGGATCCCGTAGGTCACCTGACATGTTCGCCCCGGCCATTATTCCCGTTACCGCCGGGAAGAACAGCGCAAACATGGTATAGAGATTCTCGGACGAATCGAATCGAGAAAACAGATTCTCTCTCGCGATTCCGAGGTCCAACGAGGGAAGCGCACCCGCGAAAAACGAAAGGAGCGAAACACCCAAAACGGCCAGAATCGCGTACTGAATCCGGATCGTCCAACCCGCCCCGATATAAACACAAAGGAAGACCGCCGCGTTCACGACGGTGCCGATGTATACGACAGACCCAAGAGGGAAAGAAAACGTCGCCTCCAGCGCTTCGCCAAACCCAATCACGTACATGGCGACCGATACCGCCTGGGCAAAGTAGAAAACGATCCCGATTGCGCCCCCGAACTCAACCCCAAGGCTTCGGCTGATTAGATAGTAGGCGCCTCCCCCCCGGACCCGCGTGTTCGTGGCAATGGCGGAAAGCGAGAGCGTCGTCAGGAATGTTATCACCGTCGACGCAAGCACGATGCCGACGGCCCAGAGCACCCCCGAACGGCCGACCACATGGCCCAGTCTCAAATACATAATCACGCCGAGAATCGTCAGCGTACAGGGCGTGAACACTCCCCCAAACGTTCCAAACTTGCTGCCTGCAACTCCCGGTTGCCGCGGGTGACTGCTCAACCGGGGCACCCAGTCAATTTCTCCATGGAGACTTCCCTCTTTGCCGATTCCGAGAATCGCATGGATTGTATATCATTTCGAGCTTCGCTTGCGCTCGGGCTTGAACAGGAGACAGACTCATCCCCAGGTTCAGAGACAATATGCTTTCAAACTCAATTCCGGGCAATGCTCGAACCTTCTTAGGGAATCTTCGTGTGGTGCCGGCTTCCAGCCTGCCCCGGTCGCTGGTCGGCAACCTACGCCCAAAATGCATGAGGAGGCTCCTTCAAGATTCGAGCAATGGAGTCTTATGGGCGTTTTCGATACAGGGGATGCCTGAGGCATGGGGAATGCCCTATGCGGCCGCGTCCGGAACAATTTGAAATACGCCCGCGGTTACCCCCGCGACTGCCGGAACGCTCTTACTTTGCATGCGCGGGCCAGTTCCGGCACGGTAGACCAGCTTGCACATAGACGGAAGACAGCGTTTAGGACGCCTTTCAACTTCGGCGCACTCCGCGGCGCCGCCGTTCCGTCTTTGCTAATACATGCTTCCGGCGGCCATCGCCCCGATCAAACCGCGCTGCCGATCCAGCCGGGCCATGATGTGATTCTGAAGCAGATCGTCCATCGGCAGAATGGTCGCGGTTCTTGGGTCGATTTCACTTAGCGTACTGATGTTCAGCGAACGAATTCCCGCTGTATTGCACAGGGCATTGGCGACATGCGTAATGTGTGTGTACAAGTGCTCCGCGGGCACCAACTCCGGGGAGTGGTGCATTGCAATCGCTTCCACGAGGCTCGGCGGGAGTCCCCATCGATCCGCTATCCACGCACCGATGTCGCAGTGCGTGCATCCCTCGAGAATCTCCCGCTCTGCCTCGCATACCGGTAGGCCGTCCTCTTGTACCAGTCTCGCGATCGGCCTTACGGCTTCGGGGAAATACTGCGCAATCACCGCTTTGCCTATGTCATGAAGCAACGCGGCAACGTGTGCTCCATTCACTCCAGGACGCCTCGTTCGATAGTGCGCTTCGATGCCCGACGCAGCCACCGAACACGCCATGCTGTGCCTCCAAAGCATGTGCAGCGCGCGAGCATTGTCCCGATCGCGATCGAATATATTGATTACCGATATCGCGAGCGACAACCGCTCCACCTCTTCGAATCCAAGGATGACCACTGCGTCGGAAATGGTGCTAATCTGGCGGTGAAATCCGTAGTAACTCGAGTTGACTGCCCCGAGCACTTTCAATGCCAACGCGGGATCGTGCGAAATCTCTTCCGCCAAATCGAGCGCTGTAGTTGATTCATCCTGTATAATGGAGAGGATTCGAACCAAGGTGGTTGGAAGAGTCGCCACGTGATCGAGCGACCACACTTTTCCGCGGACATCGGATACGCAAGCTTGCATCATGGACTACGCCTCCCCGATGGTGTTGGGTGTCCATGCCAGCGCTTCACATTCTCCCTCGCAATACCAAGTATAGGGGGCATTTGTTTTTCTGTCAACGCATTTTCGGTTGCGCGGGCAATCAGGTCGACAAGTGGCACTGCTGTCCGATACCTTAGTCGCGGAAGCGTAGACAACGGCTCTCGGAAAGGTGCTGAAACGACGAATTCCCTTGACGCGGAGGAGCATTGTTGACATATCGTCTTCATCTCTTGCCCTTTTGTCAGATTTGACGCGAGGAGGGACACGCGATGGTTCAGATTTATGTAGACGCGGACGGGTGTCCCGTCAAGGACGAGGTGAACCGCGTCGCACAACGATACGGCTTGGAGGTTACTTTAGTAGCCAACTCCTATATGCGCATACCGCAAGCGGAATGGCTGAAACTCGTCATTGTCGACGATGGATTTGACGCCGCCGACGACTGGATCGTCGACCACGCGCAGCGTAACGATATCGTAATCACCACCGATATTCCGCTCGCCGCACGCTGTCTGAAGAATGGCGCAGCGGTGCTCGGACCCAAAGGGCATCCGTTCACCGAGGCATCCATCGGTGATGTCCTCGCTACGCGCGAGATCATGTCGCACCTACGGGAACAAGGCGTAAACACCGGCGGGCCCGCGCCCTTCTCGAAGGCCGACCGCTCGCGATTCCTCCAACAACTCGACGTTATGGTCCACGCCTGCCGCCGCGAAGCATAGCGTCAGCGCGCAGTACCCTTCCTGCCAGTCCCCACGATCCTCAATTGTTCTGCTATCCCTCCAAGCGCCGACAGGTCGCCGCCTCCGCCGCGTTCACTTTGTTCACATTTCCCACCGCTTTCACTGCCGCCAGCCAATATTCCCTATTGCCAATCCAATCCGCTCGCGGTATACCTAAAGTCCCGAGGGAAACAACACGAGGAACCATCAACCATGAACCGACGGGAATTCATTGCCATGACGTCCGTAGGAACAACGGCTGCACTTTCAGGCGTCTCGAAAGCCGAAGCGCCGCAAGGTCCGCCCCTCCCCGGCACGCAAAGCACCCCGCTTCCCGATCTCGGTTCCCATTGGCCGTTCTTTGAGAAGCTCGCTGCAACCACCCGGCCCTCAATGAGTTTTCTCAACGACAACTACACGGACATCGACGCATGGGCCAACGAAGCCCACGCAACGGTCCTGTCCGATTTCCACTACCAGCCGCCCGCGTGCGACCCGAATCCGGAAGTCGCGGAAATCGTCGACTGCGGTACACACTCACGCGAGCGCGTCTATATCAATACAACACATCTGACCCGCATCCCCGTTTATGTGCTGATCCCCAAGGGCATCAAGAAACCCGGGCCCGCCATGGTGGCCCTCCATGATCACGGCGGCTTCTACTTCTGGGGAAAGGAAAAGCTCGTTGAAGTCGCTCCCGAGCACCCCGCGTTGACCGAATACAAGCGCGCATATGGTGGACGCAGTCTGGCTGATGAATTGGCGCGACGTGGCTATGTCGTCATCGTCTCCGACATGATGCATTGGGGTGAGCGCGGCCTCTTTCTCGGTGCCGACCCCGAGCGCATCGCGAAGCGAACGCTCGACGTGACGCCAACGGACATCCAGGAATTCAACGCGCGTTCCTGGGCGCACGAAGAGCTGGTTTCGCGTACCGCGCTGGCCGCCGGTACGACATGGTCCGGCATCAACGTGTGGGACGATATTCGTGTTGCCGACTACCTGTTGACCCGGCCAGAGGTGGACGCGAAGCGCGTGGGCTGCATCGGTCTCAGTCTTGGATGCGTGCGCTCGATCTTTCTCGGCGCGTTGCACGAAGCCGTTCGCGCCTCCGTCTCCGTGTGCTGGATGGCCGAGTATTCGCAGATGCTTCGCAACAACATCCGTAACGGCATCGGCTATACGAAGCTTGTGCCCGGTCTCTACGCCGACCTCGACTGGCCCGACCTCGCAGGCCTGCACCTGCCCGGTCACCTCATGACAATCAACGGC
>JBHEKO010000717.1:0-5075 GCA_041859475.1 Candidatus Hydrogenedentales bacterium | reverse complement strand
CCGCGACGCCTTCGCATTCTTCCAAAGGTAGGGACGTTCTTCCAAAGGTAGGGACGTTTCGCCGAAACGTCAGGCTGCTACCGTCTCCGCATCAGAGCCACACCGCGCCGGAGGCATCTTCCGTGCAGCAGCTCGACAAGGCGGCGTTGATGCGGGCCGCGAGGTCTTTGCAGTCGGCGGCGGAATACCACTGGTTCATGTTGATGCTGATGACGCGGTCGAACAGGTCGTCGGCCACGGGGCAATCGCCGCGGGCGTAGTCGACCTTCCCGCCGTTCGCGGCATAGTGGGGGCAATGGAACGAGCAGCCGTGCTCGGTAGCTTTGGTCTTGAGCATGACGGGATACATGTAGGAATAGATGTGCCAATCGGCGGGGGCGTCCTTGCCGCGCATGCTGCACGCGACGCCTGCTTTGCGCAGGGCCTTGACGACGCGTTCGCCGAGTTCGAAGGATTCCGGGTAGAAGCGCAGCAGGTAGCCGACTTCGCCGGCGGGATCATTCGAGGTCTGCGGGCGGATCTCTTTGTAGGTCTTGAGCGATTTGGCCATGCGCTGCCGGACGGTCTGAAACCGCTTGATCATCGCGGGCATCTTGCGCATCTGGACCACGTCGACCGCTGCTTCGAGTTCGGACATGCGGTAGTTGGAACCGCAGTAGATTTCGCCTTCGTACCGGGGCAACGCGAACCGCTCGGGACGCCACAACCCGCCGCACTCGGCGAGGGCGTTGGCGCGGTCGAAGAGGCGCTTGTCGTTGGAGATGAGAAGTCCGCCTTCGCCCGCACCGACGATCTTGTACGCGGCGATGCTGAAGATGCCGATGTGGCCGATGGTGCCCACGGGCTTTCCGCGATACGTCGCGCCGCAAGATTGCGCACAGTCTTCGATCACGACCAGCTTGTGCTTCTTCGCGATCTTCATGATCGGGGCCATGTCGCAGACGCCGCCCATGACGTGCGTCGGCGCGATGGCCACGGTCCGCTTTGTGATCAATGCTTCGAGCTTCTTCGGGTCCATGTGAAGCGAATGATCGACGTCGCAGAAGATCGGGACACCGCCCGAGGTGACCACCGACGCAGAGGTCGCGAAGAAGCCTATGGCGGGGCAAATGACTTCGGTGCCGGGGCCGACGCCCGCGGCGACCATCGCGCTGTGCAACGCGCCCGTGCCGGAGCTTGTGCCGAGCGCGAACTTCACGCCGAAAAGTTCGCGGGCCGCGCGTTGAAACGCCTGCACCTTCGTCTCTTTCAACGGCGAATAGTAGTTCGCGAAGAAGGGCCCTTCGCCCCAGTCTTCCTTCGCGACGACGGCGCGGATCTTCTTCAGCGCGGATGCGGACAATCCGAAGCGTTCTGCCACGGACATGAATTCCTCGACGCCGATCTTCGGCTCGCCGCGCCGCGCCACGCGTGTGGTGGCGAGCTGGCTGCCGGCCAGCGATTTCTGTTCCTTCTCACGAGCTTTCTTCATCTCTCCCCCCAGTATTATTTAATTGGGCGATTCTTCGATTTGTAGCGCCGGCTTCCAGACGGCTCTTCGCCAATTCACTCTCCAAACACGCTCAATACTATTCCAGAAAGCATCCCCTGCGCCTGTCTTTCATGGTTGAACGTCCTTTACACAACGAAATCCAATTGTCGCACATCGGTCGAGTCCAGGCCACATCCGAATAAACTTGGCGTGCGTATCGCACGGCTGCGGCCCGCTGGGAGCGTACCATCCG
Source organism: Candidatus Hydrogenedentales bacterium (assembly GCA_041859475.1). GTDB lineage: Bacteria > Hydrogenedentota > Hydrogenedentia > Hydrogenedentales > SLHB01 > JAIBAQ01. The sequence continues at coordinate 3,351 of JBHEKO010000717.1, read as the reverse complement.
CTGCCTTTTGCGGTAAACCACGAACCGCCGCGGAGAATGACAAAGCGCGTGTGGCCGTCGTCGCGCTCGCTTTCCGTCCATTCCCATACGTTGCCCGCCATATGGTAGCACCCGAACGGGCTGCGTCCGGCGGGCAGCGAGCGGACCGGCATCGGCCCCGCCGCGTCAGTTACGCAATACCTCGAATCGAACTCCGGACCCCACGGCCATTTTCGCCCATCCGTACCTTGCGATGCGAGCTGCCATTCCGCCTCCGTGGGCAAGCGTTTACCGGCCCACCTTGCGTAGGCGCGCGCGTCGTCGAGGTCGATGTAGACGACCGGTAGGTCGGCGATGTCCGGAGAAGGTGCCGCGCCGCGCCAATGCTTGAGGAAGTTCTCGGGATGTGTGGGCTTGTACTGGGTCGCGTCGAGAAAGGCTTTGTACTCGACGTTGCTCACTTCAGCCTCGTCGATGAAAAACGGCTTCAGCGAGACCTCGCCGAAGTCATGCGAGATCGTGCCGTCGAAAGGCGAACCCCACAGATTGTCGCGCCATTTCTCCTCGGGCGTACCGGGATCGGGATAGCACCCGCATTCGCGGCGCTGATGCGTCACCGTCATATCGAACGTCGTCGCCGGCACGAAGACCATGCCCTTGGGCAACGCGTCTCTTGGCGCGAGCGGCGTGAGGGAGACGGGGATAGGATCGACGACGCTACGCTGTGCGTTCCGTAGGGCATTGGGAGCAGGCGCGTTGAACGGTTGCGTCCACCGGGCGCGCGCGTCAGATGAGGCATTTGCATGAAGGACGGCGATGCAGCCCAACGAGGCGACAGAACTGGTGAGGTGTATAGAAGACGGAAGCGTTTGTGGCACGGCCGCCCCTGCTTGCCCCACATCCGCGGTGGTCGCGGGTTTGTTGTTCCACGCATCCCAATAGGTGTCGCCTTCGCGCTTGGGGAGCGCGAGCAATGGGAGGTCGTTGATCGCGTTGCCTGGGGCGCAGAGTGTGTATACATCGATGCCATCGCTTCGCCAATGGTGCGCGTAGAGGCCGGGCTGCAACGTGGGATAGAACGGGTCCCAGTCGTCGTTGGCGAAGACGGGGGCGAATCGCTTCAGGACAGTTGACGCGCGGGTCCACAATACGCGGTCGGAATCGGACCAGGGGTTGTAGGTCCCAAACACGTTTTCCCATACCAGCATGCCGCTGCCGTTGAAGAAGGCCGCTTCGATTTCGCGCTCGTGGGACGTGTCCCAGCGCCGCACTTGGTGTTGCATGTGACGCGGTTCAATCCATTTCAGATGCAGCATGCCTGGAGGCTCGGGGTCGTCCAGCCACTGGGCCCAGGAAAGCGTGCAGACTGGGAGTTGATCGATGGCCGGGTGGATCTCTGGAGCGAATACCACGCCGCGGCGCACGGAGTCCATCTCGTTGCGCCAGTGGGGACCGGCTCCGGTCATCGTGTCGAGGAAGACGCCGTCGGCTTCAAGCGCGCCCACGAGCGTAGCGACGGCTATTTCATCGGGAAGCCCTTCGCGGCGCGTGCCGGTGTCCCAAGGGTTGTAGTCGACAAAGACTTTGACGCCGCGTGCATGCGCCCTGCGCACAAGGTCGCGAAGACCGTCCAGCCCCCCGGGCATGTCGCGGTACATGTCGAACTGGTTACGGTCATCGAAGCCGAGTCGCGGATAACCTTGCCACAAGACGATGGCGTCGTATCCCCCGAATTCGCGCACGCCGTCGTCGAGGAAGGCGTCTAGCGTATAGGCGCCCCGCTCCGGGTCGTAGAAGGAACGGTCATACAGGAAGGTGAAGTGGCATGTATAGACCTGGGTCGTCCATGCGAGGTCTGGCCGGTCGTAGAGCGAACGGTCCAATCCGTGGGGCTTGCCGTCCGCTCGGACTTCGTCGCGATAAGCGTGCAGGGCCTTCAGCCACTCGGCCCGGTCGTCCTCGGGGCGTGGCGCGGCGATGAAGTGGGGAGAAATGCGGAGCGCCGGAGGAGCCGCGAAGGCGGTAACGGCAAAGAAGATACAAAGTGCTGTGCGACAGAGCGGATGAATTGGACGCATGAGTCCTCTTGGCCGTTCCGAGTTCCTTTTGGTCCTTTTGGTCCCTTAGTCCCTTACGAGTTCCTTCACGCCCTCGGATGAAACTGCCGATGCGCCTTGCTCAGCCTATCCGTACTCACATGCGTGTAGATTTGCGTCGTCGAAATGTCGGAGTGGCCAAGCATTTCCTGGACGGACCGCAGGTCGGCCCCGTTGTCGAGGAGGTGGGTCGCGAAGCTGTGCCGGAGCATGTGGGGCGTCACATTTTGCCGGATGTTGGCGGCGCGGGAGTAGCGCTTCACGACCTGCCACACGGTGGAACGGCTCATGCGCTTGCCGGACTTTCCGAGGAACAGCGTGTCCGTCTTCACCTGGCCTTCGCTTCGCAGGACAAGCCACGCACGGATCCGCGCCGCCGCTTGCGAACCCAGCGGCGCTAGCCTGACTTTAGAACCTTTGCCCCGGATCCGCACCGCGCCCTCGTCGAGCGACACATTCCGCAGGGGTACGTTGGCGAGTTCGGAGATGCGCAATCCGCACGAGTAGAACAATTCGAGGATAGCCGCGTCGCGCACGCCCTCGGGTTTCGATTCGTCCACGGATGCCAACATCCGCTCGATCTCGTTATGCGACAGCACGTGCGGCAAGGTGCGGCTCAGCCGTGGCGCGTCGAACCCCTCGGTCGGGTCGGCGGTGGTCACGCGCTCGTCGCGTAAAAAAGCGTGGAACCGGCGGATCGCGCTCAGGTGGCGCGCGGCGGACCGCGCGGAGAGGCCGTGCCGGCGCAGGTCAATCAGGTGGTCTAGAATCAGATCCCGCGTGATGGCCGCGGGGTCGTCGGCTTTCTTGGACGACAGAAACTCGAAGTAGGCGGTTAGATCGGCAGAGTAAGCGCTCAACGTTGCCTCGGCCAGACCCGCCTCGAAGACGATGGACTCCATGAAGCGGTCCAGAAGAGGGTGAAGCGGATGCTGGTTTGGGGTGTCGTCGGTGGACATGTACTGATTTTATCACTAAGGGCAATAGATTACCAGGGTAGGCGGATGCGGTCGACGTTGACGGGGGATGCGAGGGGAGACGGCAGCCGGTATAATCGGCGCGCGTGAGATTCCGTGACGCCGGAGGGGCGGTTGCGGAGCAGGGTGGCGCAGAAACAGCGAAGCGTGAGGGGCGGTATGACGAGCAAACGTAGCGATTACATCTCTTGGCCGGACTACTTCATGGGCATCGCAATCCTCTCGTCGCAGCGGAGCAAGGACCCAAGTTCGCAGGTGGGCGCGTGCATTGTGAACGCCGACAACAAGATCGTGGGGAT
>JBHEKO010000594.1:0-2777 GCA_041859475.1 Candidatus Hydrogenedentales bacterium | reverse complement strand
GCAGCCCCGCCTGCAGGATGCGCGCATCCGCTGCACGAACGTCCCAGGAGAAGGCTGTTAACCTCGGATTCTTCTCTAGGGCGAGCGCCATCGCATCCCCGAGCGTGAGAGTACGACCCGGAGCCTCTACACGTTCGGGGGGAGCAGTGACCGCATTGCCTTCGGCTGGATTCGCAACGGATTCCTCAGCGAAGCCGTGTACACCGAACGGTGCAGCGCACGTGAAGACAATAACGAGAAACCGAGAGATATGATTACGACGCATCGGAGATTTCTTCCTCTGATTTGTTCCGGCAAACGGCGCAATCCGGAAAGACGGGATTTCCACTTCCTAGGTTTGGCCTCGTGTGTCTGTGGCCCATGTGCCGGTAACGCCAAGGTGTATGATTATGCTTCGTGGTCTGCGGCCTAGTTTGGGTGGCCGCGGCCTTAGGTGATGAGTCGACCCTGGCACAACCACTTACGACCACAACCGTTAAGATGATTGAAATGGCTAGCGTCGAGACCGCCGGCCAATTGACATCGATTCTAGACATGGTCCTTCCTCTCCGTGAATAGGGGCGTTGGTATGCGGGTGCCTCCGCAATCGGCACACAAACACACTGCGCCACTAGGTAAGTCGGATGAGAAAAGGAATCAGATGAGGAGAACTGTTGCCCGGAGGATTTCAGACTGGGGAGAGGGTAGAGCTGAGGGCTGATAGACGGTCAGGGTGTAGGCCGTTGCCGGTAGGATGTCCGCTGTAACTTCGTTCACAGCTGGTTGGACGTGTACCGGGCTCGCCGGAACAACTAGCCGCTGGTCTTTACCTGCTGCCGAAATTACCGGAACGTCGACGCAAGTATCACAGTGTGCCCCGTTTTCCACTTGCAGAATCATGGTGGACGACAGAGATGAAGATACCCGCGATGTGGACGTCTCCGCGCACACGCCACGATACGCCATCTCTAATTGCACACGCCCGTCCCGCTCAAAGCACAAGACGAGGCCGTGCGCTACCGGAGAGGCCCCAAGGAGCCAAACCCCGATCAGCAGCGTTGTCATAACGATTCTGCACATCGTTGGAAACATGGACTCTTTACCTTGCAATTTGGCTAGAGGATACTACACCTGAAAACAGAATGTCCACCTAAAGGAATTCCCGGAAGCTGGTGATACGCAATGCAAAGCTATGGTTCCTTTCCCAGTCGGTCTTAATCGCATCGGCGTCTTCGACGGAGAGCACGCCGGCGCGGATAAGGGAAACCATCAACGCTTGCGTATCGGTAACGAAAAGTGACGGGGACAAAGCCAAGGCGGCTCTCCGCGCCACTTTGTCGTCGATGGCCAGCGCGTGGCCGCGGTGAACGGCGGCAGCGATCGCGGCGCATTCGCCCAAGCCAAGACGGTGATTTTGGGTCAGCTGCGCGAACAACGCCAGTTCTTCCACGGCCTCAACCCTGGTCTCTTCCAACGCGTTTGTTGTTAGAGCGGCGTCGAGACGCTCGACCTGCTCGCCGTAATGGGCCGTGACTTCGCCGCGAACGTGTTCGGTGACGAGAAAGCGATAGCCGGGATGGCGGGAAAGGAAGTCCACGCGGTCCACGGCAAGGAAGTTGATGAGGACGCTGGTATCGAGGACAACGTGTTCGGGTTCATGGGAATTCATCCCCCAGGCCTCCGCGCCGTCTTAGCCGACAAGCGCGGCTTTGGCTAGTGAAACCAACTCCGTGCCTTTTTCGATGCCGAGCGTCTTGGCGATCTCCAAGACCTTTCCACGGGAAATCTCGTCGCGTCGGAAGGCCTCGACTGCGAGATAGGCTACCTGGTTGACCAGGTGCCGGTCAGGCTTCGGCTCTTTAACGGTTTCCTGGTCGTCGATCAGCCGAAGCAGCTTGATATAGCTGGATGCGTGCAGATTGTCCGCGAGTAGGGCGGTGCATTCGGTTTGGGAAATGCTGCCCAGATTGCGGAGCCGGTAAACGGCGGCCGCGTAGCTGACGCGGAAGTAAGATGCAAGCTGGGCTACGTCTTGATAGACAATCTTTTGGGATCCTGGTGCGGGTCGTCGCTGTGCCTCGATCGCGTCCTCGGGGTGTTCGCCCGCAGGAGTGTAGACGTGCAAGGTCTGGCGGCTGGGAGCGCCTTTGTCGAGGGAGTTGAGGAAGGCGCTGACGCCGCCTGCGGGCATGAGAAACGCGGCCGCGAAAGCGTTGGCGCGGACCTCACTGAGATTGTTCTGGTTGTGTGACGTGGTGACGCTGACCGGTAGCGTACGGTCCAGAAGGCAATGGGCGTATTCGTGCGCGTAGGAGAAGCGTTTTCGGGTGGCGGGGTGGTGGTAGTTCACCAAGATCGCCAAGCCGATGGATGGATGGCGCAGGAACAAGCCGGACATTTCATCGGGCAGTTCCGCACCGGACGCCCAAACGCCCTGGGTGGTGATGAGGTCGGCCATGTCCGGGACTGGGGAGTCGCCGATACCGATGCGCTTCCGTTCATCGGCGGCGGTACGCTCGCCTTGCTGGACAGCCTCGGCGGGGCTTCGAGGCGGCTCAACGTGGTAGGCGGGCGGTCCGGTGCGCCGGGAGAAGTCGAGAATTTCCTCGAGGGCCATTCCCGCGCGGCATATCTCGATGCACTTGGACACACTCTCCTTGACCTCCGGGTTGTCTCGGAAGAGGGGATCGACCCGGTACAGCGTGAGAAGCGCGTCCTCATCGGACTTGGGAGCATCATCCTCGGTGAAAAACGAGGCAATGTCGCGCCCGTAGAGCTTGGCGAGTTCGACGAGTTCG
>JBHEKO010000385.1:0-4586 GCA_041859475.1 Candidatus Hydrogenedentales bacterium | reverse complement strand
ATCCACTCCGGGCATCGGGTGCCGGGCGGCGAGCCGACCGGGCGCGAAGTGCCCTTTGCCGTATTGGCACTCGGCAGGCCTATTTGCTAATAGTCTGCCATTTTGGCAGCAGCCTACCCTATTTTTGATGCCCTTTTCGGGTTCCGCTCTGCCATTTGGGCAAAAGGGTCTTTGGGCCCTCCCGTCTTTCCGCGATGGAAAGTTGACATTAAATTATTCTATGTGAAATACTTACGACTTGCTGGACACGCCTGGGCATGCGGCTTGCGATACATTCTCTCATCGAAGGGAGTGCGCCCTGCAAACCCGGAATCGACCCGATACCGGGAGTGCCAAAATGGCGAGAGGCGTACTCGTTCAGCTACCAACAATCGGCAACCAGATTGTCACCGAAGGAGAAAGTATCATGAAAGTGCGTCCACTGGCAGATCGCATCCTGGTCAAGCGCGAAGAGCCCAGCGAGACCGTTCGCGGCGGCATCATCATCCCGGACAGCGCGAAGGAAAAGCCCCAGGAAGGCAAAGTCATTGCGGTAGGTCCTGGCCGTCTTGACGACAGCGGAAAGCGCGTCCCCTTGGAAGTGAAGAAGGGCGACCGGATTCTCATGGGCAAATATTCGGGCACGGAAGTGAAGATCGACGGCGACGAGCACATCATCATGCGCGAAGAAGATGTGTTGGCTGTGATCGACTAATCCACTTGCTACGCAACCGTATCTATCGAATGCCCGATTCATGTAAGACTAAGGAGACAGCACGATGAGCGCGAAGAAACTGGAATTCGGCGAAGACGCCCGCAGGGGCGTACTTGCCGGTGTGACTAAATTGAGCAGGGCCGTCAAGGCCACGCTGGGTCCTAAGGGCCGCAATGTCGTCCTCGAGAAGAAGTGGGGCGCCCCGACCGTCACGAAAGACGGCGTGACCGTTGCCAAGGAAATCGAGCTCGAAGACAAGTACGAGAACATGGGCGCGCAGATGGTGAAGGAAGTCGCGTCGAAGACGTCGGACATCGCCGGCGACGGCACGACGACGGCGACGGTGTTGGCGGAAGCGATCTATCGCGAAGGCCTTCGCAACGTGACGGCCGGCGCCAATCCGATGGCGCTCAAGCGCGGCATCGACAAGGCCGTCGAAGGCGTGGTTACCGCCCTTGCCAAGATGAGCAAGAAGGTGAAAGACGACCGCGACATCATCAAGAGCGTGGCGACAATCTCCGCGAACAACGACCCTGAAATCGGCCAGATCATCGCCGACGCCATGCAGAAAGTCGGCAACGACGGCACGATTACGGTCGAAGAAGCCAAGGGCATCGAGACGACGCTGGAAGTCGTGGAAGGCATGCAGTTCGACAAGGGCTACCTGTCCCCCTACTTCGTGACGGACAACGAGGCGATGGAAGTCGTGCTCGAGAACGCGTACGTTCTTATCAACGAGAAGAAGATCTCCTCGCTGAAGGATCTGTTGCCCCTGCTTGAGCAGATTGCCAAGAGCGGCAAGCCCCTCTTGATCATTGCCGAAGACGTCGAAGGCGAAGCCCTCGCGACGCTCGTCGTGAACAAGATCCGCGGCACGTTCCAAGCATGCGCCGTCAAGGCGCCCGGCTTTGGCGACCGCCGCAAGGCCATGCTGCAGGATATCGCGGTGCTGACCGGCGGCAAAGCCATCACCGAAGACCTCGGCATGACGCTTGAGAGCCTCACCCTCGCCGACCTCGGCCGCGCCAAGCGCGCCGTTGTCGACAAGGACAACACCACGATCGTCGAAGGCGGCGGTTCGAGCTCGGAGATCATGGGCCGCATCAACCTGATCCGCAAACAGATCGAAGAGACCACGTCCGACTACGACCGCGAGAAGCTTCAGGAACGCCTGGCCAAGCTTGCGGGCGGCGTAGCCGTTATCAACGTCGGCGCGGCGACCGAGATTGAGATGAAAGAGAAGAAAGCCCGTGTCGAAGACGCCCTTCATGCGACGCGCGCGGCGGTCGAAGAAGGTATCGTTCCCGGTGGCGGCACCGCGCTTCTGCGCTGCCAGGACACCATCGACAAGCTGACCCTCGAAGGCGACGAAGCCATCGGCGCGCGCATCGTGTACCGCGCGGTTGAAGAGCCCTTGCGTCAGCTTGCGTCCAACGCCGGCGACGAAGGCGCGACCGTTGTCCAGAAGGTGAAGACCCTCAAAGGCTCCAGCGGCTACAATGCCGAAACCGGCGACTACGAAGACCTGCTCAAGGCCGGTATCATCGACCCGACGAAGGTGACCCGCGCAGCCCTGCAGAACGCTTCCAGCGTCGCGGGCCTGTTGCTGACCACCGAAGTCCTCATTGCCGACATGCCGGAAGACAAAGCCCCCGCGGGCGGCGGTCACGGCGGCGGTATGGGCGGCGACATGTACTAAGCCGGCCCAACGGCAACCAGCGACTCAAAGCACAACCCGGGGGTCCGCGAAACAGCGGGCCCCCGGGTCTCTGTTTGTGCAACGTGTTCTGCGCGGCCTATGCCCTGTCGAACCTGCGGGCCGTTGTTGTCCTCCTGGCCCTTCGCCTCAGCTTCGCACGATCCCCGCTATTTTCCCACCCGCTTCGGCTTGAAAGGGAGCACATCAATCCCAAGATACCGCAGCGCAGCGATCAGAACGGAGGTTGCGACGGCTTCGTCGATGTTGCCGACGAGGGGCAAGTTATCGGGCAGTTCCAAGAACCCCATCGAGAAGTTGAGCAGGTACACCACGGAGAGCAAGGCGCATCCGATGGCTGCTCCTTTTCCAAGGCATCCCGGACCTTCCTCGACCACGATGACCTTTCCCGGCTCATTGCTCATGGTGTTGCGCCTTCCCTGTATTCGACCTTCAACGTGACTCCGTCGGCGAGGGCTTGGACGAGCGGGGCGAGGAGTTTGGTCCGCACGAGCGATTCCCCTTCCGCGTCCGCTTTCTCCTGGAGCATGGGTTTGGAGCCTTCGCCGATAACGGCATCTCTCAGTTCTCTCTTGGCTTGTTCTTCGAGAAACGCTCCGGAATAGCTACCGAGCCTGCCCCAACCGACGTTCGTCTGGAGTTCAATGAAATCGGGGTTGGACTGAACCTCGACCATTTCCTTGTCGAGGACGGGACGGGGCAGCGATACGGTTAGGCACTTCTGTTCGGGGTCATACGAGAAGTCGGATTCGTCGATTGCGTCGAGGGGGATGTAGTACTGGACCTTGTTTCCCTGCGCGCGCAGCGACGTGACCGTGTCGCCGACCTTGATGTCTCCGATGAACTTGACGGCGTACGTTTTCTCGCTCGTCTTCGCGACAACCGCCGTTACCGTCTGCGTGTAGACGACCAGCTTGCCGGACTCCCGCGCGCTTTCGATGGCCCCCAGAAATGTGGTCCGGTAGTTTACCTCCGTCTTGAACGCCCCCCGCAGTCCATCCGCCAATTGCCCCGCGCTGTTCTCCGCGGCGGTCAACGCATCCGCCGCCAAGTCTCTCGCGCCGGTCGCGAGTTCCTTTGGCATGCGATAAAAGAAGACGTACGCGAGAATGGCGGCGGCGACGATGGCGACGATCAGCACCGCACCGCACGAAAGCGAGCCGTACGACCGTTTGACGACCACCACCGTCGTGGCGTTGCTCGATTCCGTAGCCTGCGGCGCCGGTTCAAGCACCTCGGCCTGGACGCAGGACTCCGCGCCGGTAACTGCGGGCAACGTGTTCCCGGTAGTGCCCTTGGGGCATTCTGGTCCCTCAGCCATTGGGACTCCTTCGTTTGCGAGCCGGTCCGTGCAAGGCTCCCTTGTATGTCTCTATCCCTGTACCGTCGGCAAGGTTGCTGCACATCGCTTAGACGCAGGGAGGATGCCGCTGGTTTAGGGGGAGTGCGAAAGAGCCGGCTGGAAGCCGGCGGTACAGGGAGGATGCCGCTAGTTTAGGGCGTGCGCGAAAGAGCCGGCTGGAAGCCGGCGGTACAAGGTCCGTTCAAGGCGGTCCAAGGCGGTACGAGGTCCGTTCAAGGCGGTACAAGGGGCTTGACAGAGGGCGGGAGGATATGCTAAATAAATATTCAGTATCTTGTGAAGGAAATGCGGCCTATGGCCGGGCGGTCTTGGTTTCGGGAGGGTTCTCGGAAGTGCTGCGCGGTTGCGCCCGAGAGGCCTTCAACAACCCACGCAAGGAGCACAGAAATGGCGATTATCGACACCATGTTGCCGGAATATGAGGAGGAGATGGCGATTACACGGAAGACGTTGGAGCGCGTGACCGACGCGTTGTGGGACTACAAACCGCATCCGAAGTCGATGGCGTTGGGGGCGCTGGCGTCACACATCGTGGAACCGCAGAGCTGGATTGAGGGGACGATACAGTCGGACGAATGGGTGATGGACATGGCGACGTACAAGCCGTACGTGGCAGCCAATCGCGAGGAGTTGTTGAAGCGTTTCGATACGAACGTCGCCGAGGCGAAGAAGGTGTTGAAGGGCGTCACGGACGCGCAGCTCGCGGTGATGTGGTCGATGAAGAACCCCGACGGAAGCGTGATCTTCACGGCGCCTCGGGGGGGAGTGCTTCGCACGTTCATGCTGAACCACACGATACACCATCGCGCGCA